>NZ_JAQNCQ010000098.1:0-5632 GCF_028368005.1 Geitlerinema sp. CS-897
CAAGGTTTTCCGATCGAGAAGCTCAAAAACCTTGGATTTTCGTCGGCGATTACCGATTCAATTGGGAAGCTAGAGTCCAAAACGACCATTGGGCAAGCTGTACGGCATCAGAATTCGCTCTGGAGACTTATTCAGCAAGCTCTATTTACGAAAGTGAGATGCACCCGAATTTTTTGCAAAAATTGACGTTTTATCAAACTTAAAAAATACCCCGTTCAATATCTCGGTATTTTTTAGACTATTTTACGGAAAATTCCTAAAATTGTTATATTTTTTCATACTTCGACCCGAAACCCCCATCGCCCCACATCCCAAATCCCAGTTCCTACAATAGAAGTATCGAGTTCGCCACAACCCACCATGCGCGTATCGAGATCTGGCTTTTCCTTCGGAAGCGGCGATGTTTTCGTTTCTGTAGACGGCGGTGCGCTCACCGTCAATATCGGCGGCGTTAATCCCCCCAGTCGTACCACTGTCACCAACAGCCTCGTCACGCCTCCGATTATCGACAATCCCTTCGGCGACGCAGAACTGTTCTTCGATGTGGGTTCGGTAGAGGAAGTCCGCCGAACGCAACCCGATATTCTCGTTATCGACCCTCAAGGCAACTTTACGCGCATTTCTTCGCCGTCGGGATTCGTCTTCGAGTCGGGGGTGGGAATTTCAGACGACGCACTGGAAACGGGAATTCGCGATGTTATCGTCATCGAAGAGCCGAACGTGCGGTTTGTCGATTCGACAACTCGGAGATTTCGAGGAGACGAGGATTCGGATAACGTTCGGGGAAGTTCTGAAGACGATACGATTTCGGGGTTTGACGGCGACGATCTGTTACGGGGACGCAGCGGCGAGGATTTGATTTTTGGAAACCGCGACGAGGATCGAATTTACGGCGGCGACGACGAGGACACGATTCTCGGGGGACGAGACGACGACGATTTGTTTGGAGACGACGGCGACGATATTCTCAATGGAAATCGCGGCGACGATCGCGTTTTGGGAAACGACGACGACGATATGCTCTTTGGGGGAGGCGGGAACGATCGCCTCGAAGGGGGTGACGGTGACGATACTCTAACAGGCGATCGCGGGGCGAACCAACTCGAAGGAGGTGACGGTTCGGATATGTTTGTATTGCGGGGGGATGTCGCGATCGCCGACGGACGCCGCACTCGTCCCGAAAACGCCGATTGGTTGGTGGATTTTCAACGGAGCGATCGCATTCTGCTGACAGACGGGTTGAGGGTAGACGATTTAAGGTTTGAAACCGTTTCCCTCAATCGCGCGGTATTAGAGAATAATTTCGATCGCTTTTCAGACGACGGATTATTTTCTAACCTATCCAACGTGACTGCTATACGCTTGGAGGAAAGCGATCGCTATCTCGGTTTTGCGGTCGGAGTGAGTGCAGAAACCTTGCAAAATCGCATCGAACCCAGTTAAAGACCCAACTTATTTGTTTTGTATTGACGATGTTGTTTGTTCGCCACTTGCTTCGCACGTCCGGTTTCGTCTCGTTAACTTGTCTGATGGCGTGGAGCGTTCCACCGTTGACGCAAGCTGCTGTAGAATCTCGTCCGACTTGGCTTGACGTCTCTTCTGAAACCCCGTCGGATGCTGCCGTTACTTTAGTCGATCGCGGTTTAGAACGCTACCGTGTCGGCGATTACCAACAGGCGATCGACCTTTGGGAAGATGCCCTCGAATTCCCCCTCAGTCCCCGAGATCTCACCATCCTTCACAGCAATCTCGCCACCGCCAGCCACAAATTAGGACGACTTCAAGACGCGATACTCCACTGGGAACGCTCCCTCGAGATCGCGCGATCGCAGCCAGATACTGAAGGACAAATCGCCCGACTCCTCACCGAACAAAGCCAAGCCTACGATGCTCTCGGACAACACCAACGGGCGATCCGTCTGTTGCGAGAAGCCCTGACGTTAGCCGAAGCCACCGGCGATCGCGAAACGCAAGCCGCGATTTACGGCAGCTTGGGCAACGCCTACTGGACTTTGGGACGATACGAAGACGCCATCGACGCCCACGAAACCAGTTTAGAACTCGCTAGACCCCTCGAACTGGACGTTTTCGTCGCCACTGCCCTCAACAACCTGGGGAACGTCTACGCCAGTCGCATTCGTCGCTACCGCTATCAAGCCAGCGTCGCGCGTTCGGAAGGGGAATTTGAAGACGCCGAACGCCTCGAGACGGCGATCGATGCAGATATCGCCGCAATGTTAGAGGTGGTGAATCGAAGTGTTGCCGCCAGCGAAGCCATTGGCGGGATGACGCAGGTTCGAGCGTTATTGAATTACGATCGCCTGTTGCAAGAGTTTCAAGATCCCGATCCTCGCGAGATCGAAGCCAATCGATCGCGTGTTCTCGAGCTGTTAGCCCGCGAACCCAACTCTCGCCACAAGGCTTTCGCGTCCATCGATCTCGCGGTCGATCTCGACGAGACTACCGAGCGATCGCTTAAAATCGAGCTTTTGCAACAGGCGATCGCCGTTTCTCGCGAGATTGGCGATCGACGGGCAGAATCCTTCGCCCTCGGCACTCTCGGAGAAACTTACGAAAATAACCAAGAATACGAGAAAGCGCTCGCACTCACCCAACGCGCCCAATTCGCCGCCCAGCAGGTGAACGCTTCCGACAGTCTCTATCGCTGGCAGTGGCAAGCCGGACGCATTTACAACGCCACGAACCAATTATCTCGATCTCTGACTGCCTATCGCAACGCGATCGCCACCTTACAAAGCATCCGAAGCGACATCATCGCCACCAGCCAAGACGTGCAATTCGACTTTCGCGATTCTGTCGAACCCGTCTATCGGGAACTCATTGCCTTGCTATTAAACCCCGACACCCCCGGTGAAAAACAGCAGAAACTTCAAGAAGTTCTCGACGTACTCGAACTGCTGAAACTGGCAGAGTTGCAAAACTTTTTCGGCGACGAATGCGTAGAAGTATCGCAGTCGATCCTCTTAGAAGACGGACGCCTCGCCGATCCGAACGCAGCAGTCGTCTACACGGTTATTTTGCCCGATCGCACCGCAATTTTACTGCAACGAGCTGACGGAACCCTATCAGATTACAGCGTGTCCGTCACCGCCGAGGAATTACAAGAGGATGTCAACCGCTTCCGTAGCCTCCTCGAAAAACGGGGAACCAACGAATACTTAGCCGAAGCCACACGGTTGTACGATTTGCTGGTACGTCCGTTGGAAGCTGACTTAGCCGCGATCGCCCCGCAAACCCTGGTATTCGTGCAAGACGGCGTGTTGCGGAAAACTCCCGTGGCGGCGTTGTACGACGGCGAATCGTTCCTCGTGGAAAAATATGCTTTGGCGACGACGCCGAGTTTGCAGTTAACCATCGCTTCCGAGAGCCAGTTAACGCGCAAAAACGCCCTCATCGTAGGGTTGACGGTGGAAGTACCGCCTTTTGCGCCCCTCAACAGTGTCGAGTCTGAAGTGAAGGGCGTACAGGAGATTATCGGCGGAACGGCACTGTTGGACGACGAGTTTACAGTAGAGAATTTCGAGAATCGCTTGAACGAGGAGAATTATTCGATCGTCCACATGGCGACGCATGGGAAGTTCGGCGTCGATTCTGACAGTACGTTTTTGTTGGCGTACGACGATCGCATCACCATTGAAGAGATGGATGCGTTGTTGCGATCGCGTCGGACTTCGGGGGCGGGCAATCTTTCACCGTTAGAACTGTTAGTATTGAGTGCCTGTCAAACTGCCGCAGGTGACGATCGCTCGGCGTTGGGAATTGCGGGAGTTGCTGTGCGGGCTGGGGCGAAAAGTGCGTTAGCGAGTTTGTGGTTTATTAACGATTCGGCAACAGTTCCTTTGGTTGAGGAGTTTTACCGCCAATTGGGAACGCCGGGAACGACGAAAGCCGAAGCATTACGTCAAGCACAATTGAAGGCGATCGATAGTTTGGAAAACAACCACCCTGGGGTTTGGTCGCCGTTTTTGTTGATTGGAAGTTGGCAGTAATGTGAGCTGAGATTGCAAGGAGGGTATTCTGGCGATCGCCTTGCTTCTTACCAGGCAATAAAATGATACAATGAGGAGATAACGAGAATTAGAAAACTTACTCTCTCACGCTTCTCAATTCTCCAAACGCCTTTTTTGTAACGTAATATTACAAAATCGTCGCCGTTCCGTAAAAATCGCGATTTTTCAGCGAGAGATTATAGAGAGTCAGTTTCTCTCAAGTCCAGCCTCAACCGACAAAAACAACTCATGGAAACCCTTAACATCACCTTCGATCTTCCTACTGAGATTGCTAAAGGTTTAGCCGATGGAACGCTCGTTCGCAAAGGTGGCGTCATTCAACACGAGAACGGACGAATCAAGATGTGGCTAAAAGAAGCAGTGGTTGATTCACAAAATGGTTTTACATTTCCCAGCGGAATGCCACTTATCACAGCAACGAGTATGCTCACATTAGGAGTTTCAGTTATTGGGTTTTCGTTAATTTATAAACAAGTAAAATTTATTGAAAAACGTTTAAAACGAATACAAAAAGAGATTGAAAAAATCGACAAAAAAATCGATTTAACTTTTTATGCAAACTTTCGAGCGGCGTTAGACTTAGCGCAAAATGCGTTTTTAATGGCTGAACCAAACAATCGCCGCAGTAGTGCACTGCAAGCCATTAACCGTTTTCTCGAAGCCGAGCATATCTATACAGACCTCGCAGATAAAGAACTGAAATGTAACAGTCAAATCAGCGATGAATATCTGTTAACTCTCTGTTTTGCTTACTTAGCAGAAACGCGATGCTACTTGGAACTTGGAGAGTACGATACCGCATTGCGCCGCTTGCAAGAAGGCAAACTGCAAATCCGCGATCGCCTCACCAAATATATCGATATTCTTTTAACCTCCAATCCGGAGATGTACTTGCATCCTAACCTTCAAAAATTGATCGATCTTTCTCGATTAACGAAAATTTATCAATGGAAAGATCCGTCTCAAACGGAAAATACAGTTTTCGAGAAGTTCCGATCTAAATTAGTTAATTTGAATTCAAACTTCGATCGATGGGTGGAATCACTACCAACTTCAGTTATCAAACCTTCTGAAATCGATCGGTTTTTGTTTATGATTTCCGATGACGGTCGAAAGACAGTTTTCAATCGCCTTTGCGAAGTGGTCGAAAAAATGGAATCGACCATCGAAACTAACGAACGATTTGCATCTTACGAATGGGAAGTAAAACTGTTGAAAAAAGCCAAAATTCCATTTCGTCAGTGGGAAATGCTAAAACCGAAAGAAGTGGCTCCTGAAGGTGCAAGTCTCATTTGCATTGAACCGCCGAAACCTTTGGCGTTGTAAAAACGAGAAAAGTGGTTGACGTACTCATCTAAAGTTTAGACAAAACTGGGAAAAGAGAGTGCCGATCGTTGAGGTCGAGCGCTCGATAAGGAAAACTGAGAAAGCATCACCCACCTCAGTGAACCCTATGAAAAGTGGCTCTTCCGAACTTAAGATGCAGAATCAATCTGAAAAAATCATAGAAAGCTGACTCCTAAGCTCAAAGTTGCAGAAATTACGAAATCCATAAGCTTTGCGTTTAATCAGCTTTAACTTGTTGTTTAAACCTTCCACAA
>NZ_JAQNCQ010000099.1:0-4186 GCF_028368005.1 Geitlerinema sp. CS-897
CCTCTCCCCCTCTTCCCCTCTTCCCCTCTCCCCTTCTCCTCCTCTCCCCTGCTCCCCTGCAACTTGCGTATCATGGAAAGTAGAGTCGCCCAGCGAAACGAACGATGCCCCAGTACCCCGGAATTTCTAGCGAAGCTTTTCGCCATCCCCTCGATCGCGAGGCGGAAGAAACCCTGCGAAACTTACCCGGTTTCGATATGGTGGCGAAAACGTTTGTCGAATTCGTTTACGAACGCCCACAATCGGTGTTTAAGATGGGAAATTACATCGAGGTCGGACCGCGTCAGTATTCGACGGTCTATCACGTATTTCGCGAGTGCGTGCGCGATTTAGACGTCGCCCCCGAACCGCTGCTGTTCGTGTCTCAAGACCCACAACTCAACGCCTATTCTCTCGGTCAAGACCATCCCTCGATGACGTTAAATTCGGGGTTGTTAGACGCCACAGACGAGACGCAACTGCAAACGGTTATCGCTCACGAACTCGGTCATATTAAGTGCGGTCATACGATTTTAATTCAAATGGCGCTGTGGGCGATTTCGACAGCCATGTTCGTCGGAGAAATGACGTTCGGGTTGGGAAACGCCATCGGAAGCGGTTTGATTTATGCGTTTTACGAGTGGCGGCGCAAAGCCGAACTGTCGGCCGATCGCGCGGCGTTGTTGGCCACGGACGACCTCGACAGCGTCATGCAAACGATGATGGTGATGGCGGGGGGAAGTCGCAAGTACGCCCACGAACTGAGTTTAAACGAATTTATCCGTCAGTCGGAACGCTATCAAGACCTCGATCGCGACAATCTCAACCAAATTTACAAGTTTTTGCTTTACAACGGCGCTCAAGGTATCGCGTTTACTCATCCGTTTGCGGTCGAGCGGTTGTACTATTTGAGAGAGTGGGCGAACTCGTCGGAATACTGCCAAATTCGCGCGGGAAACTACCAACGAGACGACGCTCGAGGCGCAGTTGACGTCGATCCGACCCCGGAAAACCAAGCTGCGAGCTTGCGGCGGCAAATCGAAGAACTGCAACGGGAAATCGAACGGGAAAAGGCAAAACGAGAACGTCGTTAAGCGAAATTGACAGCCAACTTTGACCCAGAAAACTGATACGAACCGAGCGCATACGACCGTCGCGATTTCGTCTGTTTGGGGATGGATGGGAAGCGTGGTCTTGATAGGTGTCGCGATCGCTCCCCCAGAAGCGTCGGCACAACGGATTCCCGATACCAGCCTTCCTAACAATTCTTACCTCGAAACCTCGGAAGGGATTCATCGCATCACGGGAGGAACAGAAGCCGGAAGCAATTTATTCCATAGCTTTCAAGAGTTTAACATCGATCGCGGGGAAATCGTTCGTTTCGAGAACGCCCAAACTATCCATAACATTATTACTCGCGTAACCGGAGAAAATCCGTCTCGCATCGACGGCGTGTTAGGTGCCAACGGAGCGGCGAACCTGTTTTTACTCAATCCCAACGGAATTGTCTTCGGACCCAACGCGCGGTTAGACCTTGGCGGATCGTTCGTTGCCAGTACCGGGCGTTTTTTAGTCTTCGACGATCGCCAAACCTTCGACACCCAAGCGTCGCAACCGCTACTGTCGGTCAATACGCCCCTGGGCTTACAACTCGACCCCAATTCGGAAAACGTCACCAGTACGGGGGCGTCGCTGTCAGTGCCTCGCGGGGAACGCTTGGTGTTGGCCGGTGGAAATTTGGCGATCGACGGCGGACGACTCGAAGCCCCTGAAGGGAGCGTGGCCTTGCTGGCGAGATCGGGGCGTTGGACTGGGGACGACCCTCTTGCGGCGTTTGAGGGAAACGGCGGCGCGATCGCTCTGACGAACGGGGCGATCGTCGATACCAGCGGCGATCGTGGCGGCCGCGTCGTCCTCAGCAGCCGAGAATTACAGCTCAGCGGAGGGGCGCGTATTTTTGCCGAAACCTTGGGATCTGAAAACGGTTTGGGGATTGAAATCGCCGTCGATCGCTTGGAAATGCGAGACGATTCGCTAATTTCGACGACGACTTACGGAAGCGGTCGCGGTGGCGATGTCCGCCTCGAAGCCCACAGCATCGACGTGCAGGGGATCGGAGATTTACAAGAGCTCCTCGCTCGACTCTTCACCCTCGATCGCATCGAGAGTCCCGACGACTTCGGTGGCGGCCTGTTCGCCACGACCTTCAGCGACGGCGATGCGGGCAATATTTCCATCGATACCGACACCCTCAGCCTCAGTCACGGTGCGTTCGTTTCCACGAACACATCGGGAAGCGGACGCGGTGGAACGCTCGAGATCCGAGCTGGAGAATACGTCGATTTGAGGGGGGCGCAAATCGTCGCCGAAACCTTCGATAACGGCAATGCCGGATCGGTAAACTTTAGCACGGGCAACCTTCGCATCAGCGAGGGGGGTGGCATTTTCGCCTCGACCTTCAGTAATGGGGATGGCGGACGAGTGACCGTTCGTGCCTCCGATACGGTCGAAATTAGCGGTACGACCCCCAACGGTCGCTTTAACAGTGGTATTGCAGGAAACGCGTTTAGCAACGCCACCACTCAAGCGGGTCTGATCGATGTTAGCGCTCGACGCATCGCCGTTCGCGACGGCGGCGGGATCGGAGCTGTGACCTTTGGCGACGCGCGGGGTGGCCTCGTCCGCATTACCGCCAGCGAGTCTATCGAGGTCAGCGGCGTGCGTCCCGATCCTCTCACCCGAGCCAATATCAACACGCGCAGCGTCGGTCGCGGAGCGGCTGGAGACATTACAATTTCTACGGGGTGGTTGCTCGTCAGCGGTGGGGCGGAAATTACCACCTCGACCTCGAATTTAGGCACTGCCGGACGGTTGACAGTGCGCGCCTCTGAGGGCGTTGAAATTCGCGGGGCCGACTCGACGGGACAGGTCATCAGTCGCATTCGCTCGGACGCGACGGCGATCGCGCCGTTTGCCCCGGTCGTCACCCCCAATTTAACCGGTGCTTTGGGGGCTGCTGGAGATCTAACGATCGTCGCCCCGCTTCTAGAATTGGACGACGGCGGTAGTTTGGTCGTCAGCAGTCTGGGGGAAGGTGTCCGAGCGGGTAACGTAACCCTCAATGTCGATCGCCTGGTTCTCAGTCGCGGGGCGCAGGTGGTGGCCGAGTCGGAGTTTGCTCGCGAGGGCAACGTCAACATCGACGCGAGGATCGTCGAGTTACGGGACAACAGCCGCATTTCAACGACCGCCACGGGTCGAGAGCCGGGAGGCAATATCGCGATCGCCACCGATACCCTCGTTGCCCTCGAAAATAGCGATATCACGGCCAACGCCACCAACAGCCAAGGCGGACGTATTATTATTCGCGCCCAAGGGATTTTCGGAACGGCATTTCGCGATCGCCCGACTCCCAACAGCGATATTACCGCCACCTCTGCACTGGGAGCGGAATTTAAAGGCATCGTCGAGATCGAGACTCCCACCCTCGACACGGAATTGGGATCGTTCGATCTATCTCGCGAGATGGTGGACTTAACAGGATTGGTGGTCGATCGCTGTCGCGCGTTTCGGGCTGGAAGCGAGTTTGCCATCACCGGACGGGGAGGACTGCCGCCGAATCCTTTTCAGCCCGTCGTGTCGGTGGGAGTTTGGCGGGATTGGCGGGCGATCGCGAGCGGGGATGCCGAAAGCGACCTTCCCGAACACTTATCCTTCGAGGCCGAGCCGATGGTCGAAGCCACCACCTGGCAGCATCACGACGACGGATCGGTGTCCTTGCTCTCTCCACAAGCGAGACGCTTTCAGACCGAACGTCGAGACCGATGCCGGATGAGGAGTCGAGACTGATACGAAATCCGAATCTCAACGCTGAGCGGAGCCGAAGCGTTGAGTCCGAGCGGAGCCGAGGACTGTTTTTCCAACCCAACAAGCCCCTCTCTGTGTCCTCTGTGGGGTGCATCTCAAAAATGTATGTAAATTTATCAGATCGGAGTCTCTGCACTGAATTGAGCTGTTGTTGGGTTTCGCGATCGCTCCACCCCTGGACGGCAGCGCTGCCGAAGTCCAACCTACCTCAAACTCATATTTTTACAAAAGTGAGATGCACCCTCGAATTTCTCCGATTTTAGTTAGGGTTTGCTGAAAAAGTTATCAAAAGCTGGGGGTGGAAAATGAACAAGAAGCCGTCTTGCTCAAGGTATAAATC
>NZ_JAQNCQ010000007.1:0-10754 GCF_028368005.1 Geitlerinema sp. CS-897
CGATCGTGATTTAAACGCAGCGATTAATTTGGAATGTGCGGATAGCTCGGCCGTGCAAGCCTAGTGATGGAAAGGTCTCCGAAGATCCAAGCTAGGAACTGAACATCAAATGATTAAGTTTGAGTAAGTTTTAGAGAGCGGAGATTGGGAAAATACATTGTCGGTGCGTGACGAGCGATCGGTCTCGAGTTCGACACCCTATTTTTCAAGTCACGCACCCTTGTATGTTGGCGGTGTACATTGGCGGTGTGTGACAGAGCGATCGGTCTCGAGTTCGACACCCTATTTTTCAAGTCATACGGAATCCGAATTTCAACGCTTCGACTCCACTCAGCGTTGAGTCCTCGACTCCGCTCGGACTCAAATACTGGTTTTGCCCAACCCGACAAGTCCCTCTCTGTGTCCTCTGTGTCTCTGTGGTGAAGACTTCTTGAAACCTAGCTTATCGGAAAAGGAGTTGGCGGTGTACATTGGCGGTGCGTGACAGAGCGATCGGTCTAAGGATTTACACCCGATTGTTCGAGTCACGCACCCTACAACTTTTCCCCGTTCCCTGTTCCCCGTTCCCTATTCCCTAAAAAACCTTACCGGGTTTGAAAGTTATTCTGAACCATCGTTTTGGGAACGTGAGCGGCGGCTTTGTCGAGTTCGGCGATTTCTCCCGAGTCTAACTGCCACCCTAACGCCCCGATATTTTGTTGGGCTTGAGCGAGGGTTTTGGCGCCAGGAATGGGAATTGTGCCTTTGGCGATGCACCAGTTAATCGCCACTTGAGAGATAGTTTTGTGACGCGATCGCGCGATCGCCTCCAAACAGCCCAACAGCGGACGCGCACCGGGTAAAATTTGCTTGAACAGCACTCCCCGCAACCCTCGGGGAAGTTGTTTTTCTGAATATTTTCCCGTCAGCATACCCAAGGCGAGGGGACTATACGCAATCAGTTGAATCCCCAGTTCGTCGCAAAGGTCTTTTAATCCCAATTCGGTAACGGGATAGGTCGAAAGGAGAGAATATTGGACTTGTAGGGTTTGGATGGGAACGCCGCGATCGCGGAATCGGCGATACACTTTCTGCAATCGTTTCGGTCCGTAATTCGACAGTCCCACGCCTTTAACCCAACCGCGATCGACCAAATCCGCCAACCCATCGAGTAACGGCCATTCCTGCCAGGGGGCGTAATTGGCGGTAGACCAGTGCATTTGCACCAAATCGACGTTTCGCCCCAACCGCCGCGCCGAGGCGTCACAAGCCGAAATCATCGCCTGTCGCGTCAGTCGCCAGGGAAAGGGTGCCAGTTTGGTGGCGATACAAATACTGTTGCGGTTCGGTGCCAGACACTCCCGCGCAAACTGTCCCAACAGCGTCTCGCTGCGTCCGTTCAACCGCCCCGTACCGTAGGAATCCCCGGTATCGAACAGGGTCACGCCGTTTCCCACGCAGAGGTTAAACACGGCTTGTAACTGGACGTCCATACTTTCATCGTAGCCCCACAACAGGCGGTTTCCCCAAGCCCAGGTTCCGCACCCCATTTTCGGTAAAGTCAGCGTTTGTGGCATATCTCTCCTCATCACCGCATAATCTCATTTGTCGGTTGGGGGCGGTGCGTGATGCAGATATAGTCTCGATCTGACTTCGATCGCATTTCTCTCCTCTTCATCCCACCACCGCATCGCACCTTCAAACCCGTTCCTTCGCAGGCGGAACCAACCCGCTTCGGTTCAACCTCGCATCGATGTCGCGCAACAGTTGTAAATCGATGTCGGGTAACGATCGATCGCACTGGGGATATTTTTCCAAAAACGAGAACGCCTCGCGAAACTGTTGGGGCGTGGTGGAAATCGGCGCGTCGAAGTGACAGGGAACGATACGCTCGAAGCCCCAGCACGACACGCGATCGCACCAATCCAAGGTTTCCTTGGGCGCTCGGTTGAGAATCAAGGTTTGTAACACCGGGGCGACAAACGGACGCCCCCCACCGCGCAACGCCTCGAACGATCGATACCAATCGGGTTTCCATAAAAAGGGAAACAAGCCGAAATAGCCCCGCCGCGATCGATCCTTGGCTTTCGCCGACTCCCGAAACACCTGCCCCCAATTGCGCGTTTCCAGAACGCTGGGCTGAAAATAAAAGGCAAACAGACAAATCCGCTGCCAGCCTTTACGACGGTTTTCCGCCGTATCCACGAAGTCGTCGGCGGCGGTATCTCTGGCGTGGAACAACAGCGGATAGGACTCGTACTGAACGATCGCCGGAGGGTCTTCAGGAACGGAAACAATGGTATCGGTGAGCAACAGCGATCGCGATCGGCGATCGAACAAAGCCACCTCCTCAAACGTCCCGGTTCCCAAATTCACCGGCCCCAAAATCTCGTAGTCGAACTGACTCCCAAACGGCGCGTGACTGGCTTCCTCGGGCAAAATAAACGTGCGGTTTTTGGGAAACCCGAGCCAACTCAACGGTAAATTAAACGGAAAGCTCCACTGACTCGGCGCGATATACACCTTCGCCTGGGGAAAACACCGCGCGAAGGGGCCGACGAAAATTTTGTGTTCCAACCCCGACGAAGTGGGAAAGATAATATATTTCACGTCGCCGTGTTGCGCCACCAGCTCGTTGAGAAGGCGCAAACATTCCCGAGTGGGGGCGACGGGAGCGTATACCAGCAATCCCCCCTCGTCGAGTTTCACCACCGTCATGCGAATGGGGACGGTGACGTAGAAAATGCCTTGCAGTTGGTCGAACGTCCATACAGCGTTGTTGACGACCTCGTGACGGAGGGTTCGCCGTTGACCATAGGGATAAATGGGTAAGGTCGGCCAAAACTGCCAAATTAAGTCTTTTGCGGATTCTCGTGCGTGCCTCATGCCCTGGGACGAGTCGATCGAGGGGGTAACTGCTAGAGACTCTAGTGTCTCATACGGGGGCGGCGTCTCGCGAGGGGCGATCGCCCTCTTCAAAAAACACCGTATCAAAGCGACGCAACACTTTAAGATCGAAGGCAATTCGTTATTTTGCCCCTTCCCATGACGATTCCGATTCCCCCTCGAACTCGCGCTCAGGAGTCTCGCGCGGCGATCGAACGGCTTTATGTCGTCATGCGTCACCTGTTCGTGCGCGGTCATTACCGACCCGGTGGCGTATCCGGTCAAGCCTTAGTGGAAGCTCTGAAAACCCTGCAACCGGAAATTTACGGCTCGATCGCCGATCCTGAAAAAGTCGAACTCGACGGGTTGGCTTACGTCATCGAACGTTTACCACGCGGGATCGAACAATGCCGTTTCGTCAAGTTAATTGCTGCTGAGGGATACGAAGATTCGGGATTTGAAACCATCGTTCCGGCCAAGCGTCGGCGCAACTGTTACCGCATCGACGAGGAAACGATGTCGATCGAAGTGACGCGGGGGCGCAGCGAAATTTACGATATTTTGACCCATTTAACGTTTCTCCACGTGGAGGGGGAAAAAATTAAGGAACACGCCCTCGAGGACGATCGCCCGACGCGGGAATGGTTGAAACTCGAAGAGATGATGGCGGTGGAGTCGCGACAGCGATCGCAGAATCCGGGCAAAATCGAAGACGCCGACTGGCGCGATCGCGCCTTTTCCTATTTGAGTACGCTCCTCGGACGCACTTTTGAAGAAACGGTGCAGGCGTATCACCGCTTCAGTCAAAGCGGCGCGAACAATAACGGTCTGTTTCATATTATTTACTGGCTCGGACGTAACGCGATGGAAGCCAGACAGCCGGAATACGCCCAGCAAGTTGTCTTCAGTCCTACGTTGCGAGAGCGCATCGGCCACCACATCCACGGGGAAACCTGGGCTAACGACGTGAAAGCCTTCCTGATGGAAAAACAGCTTTGGAATCGTCCGTTACACGTCATTAGTGCCAATTTGCACAGCGTTCTCAATGCGTTGTTCGCTTTTCCTTTATTGGGGCGATCGCCGCAAATGTTGAAATCGCCAAAAACCATCGAAGCTTTGGCGTTGGAGTTGAGTGCGCCGACGAGTGCGCGGTTGAACCGAGAGGTGCGGGAATTTGCCAGCCAACACGGGATGGATTTTCTCGAAGACCGTGCGGGGACGAACGTTCACGTCCAAATTATCGATACGTCCCGGTTGCCGTTCGATCGCCTTTCGGAGGAGCTTCAGATCGATCGAGAACAGGTAGAACGAGAAAAACCTGTTTTGTTGGTGATGGATTATGCTTTTGGCGAACAAGCCTTTGAAATCATGGACGAGCTGCTCAAACCCTATCAATTCGACGGCGCATCTCACAAACTCAACGTTCGCTCGATTTCTGTGTTGGGAAAAGCGGGAATTTTAGCGGGACAAAAAGGCGATTTGATGGTTCCTACCGCACATATTTTTGAAGGAACTGCCGATAACTATCCTATCGAAAACGATTTGGCGATCGAGGATTTAAAAGAGTGTGGTATTCCCGTATTTGAGGGAGCGATGGTCACGGTTCTGGGAACCTCCTTACAAAACGCCGATATCCTCGAATATTTTAAAAGTTCTTCTTGGAACGTTATCGGCTTGGAAATGGAAGGCGCACACCTACAAAAAGCCATTCAAGCGGCTTCTAAAATTCGCAAAAGTATTGACGAAAACGTTATTTTGCGCTATGCCTACTACGCTTCGGACAATCCCTTGTTAACGGGAAGTACCCTCGCCTCGGGAAGTTTGGGAAAAATTGGTGTCAAACCCACTTACGCCATTACCCTAGCGGTGTTGAGAAAGATTTTGAACTCGCACCACAGAGACCCAGAGGACATAGAGAGAGGGAGCTTTTTCAGAAAAGAGTGAAGACCGCTATCAACTCTCAACTCTCAATTATCACTCGTGTCCTTGAATTACGTGTTTCACGCGCGTCAACGCTTCTAAACTGATAAAACCGCGATAATGTCCCATCTGATTGGACATTCCCAAACAAATGGTATTTCCCGATTTGGGAAGGCGAGAAAACCGAGGCGAAGCGTTAATATACACCGATGCACTTTTGACCCCGAGAGAAAATTCAGTACTTTCGCTGTAGGATTCCGTGACCAAACAGTCAGCATGACCGCTGCTATATTGGTTTATCCAAAAAATACCCAAATCCAAACTATCGACGACTTTAAACGCGATGGTTTTCGTTAAATAGGCTTGACTCCATTCTGCCGCATCGGTCAGAACGAGATCGGGGTATTCCTCCACCAAACGTTCGTCGCCGCGAATTTCAAATCCTTTGTCGCGCAAGCTGTTCCACAAACTCACCAGAGATGAAGATTTTTGTTCTGGGGAAACGAGGATTTTTTCGATGGCGTTGACGGGGTCGGGATCGCTACGATGACTGTCGATAACGATCGATCGCACCGCATCTAAACTTCCCGTCGGCGACCAGTATAAATAACAATTGCCGATCGCAGCCCGCAACACAGGAACTGTTGCTTTTTCAACGATCGGCTGCACTAAACTCGTGCGACCGTAAGGAATCACCAAACTGAGATAGTGTTCTTGACTGACGAGTTCGCGAATCGACGTACCGATATCGGCCGGAAGCAGTTCGATGCAACCCGAAGGCAGGTTCGTGTCGGCGAGGGCATCTTGGAGAGCGCGAGCGATCGCCGTATTGGACTGACTGGCTTCCGTACTGCCTTTGAGAACGATGCTGTTACCCGTTTTCAAACACATTCCTGCCGCGATCGCCCCTAACTCGGGAAAGGCTTCGTAAATCAGCGCGATCGCCCCGAGGGGCATCAACTGACAGTAAGTTTGCGCCTGTTCGACTTGCAGCGGCGTGTTCGTTACGCGACGAATTGGGTCGGAAAGCTGTCCGAGGCGTTCTAAGATGTTCGCTGCCGTTTGTAGCCGTTCTGGGGTCAATTTCAGCCAGTCTAACAGCAGTTCGGGAACGGCCATGTCGCGACTGGCCTCGAGATCGAGGGTGTTCGACTCGAGGATCTCGTCTTGACGGTCGCGTAACGCCTCCGCCATCCGCAACAGCGCGTTAGAGCGATCGACACTTTTCGCGTTCGCCAGTCCCAAAGACGCTTGGTAGGCGCGACGCGCTGCGGTGATAGGATTGTCGCAAATCTCCAGAGAATCGGTTGTCATTACGAATCACGCCGGTATGCCAGCCACACTAAAAATGCAGGCAAGATTGCCAACAGAACCACTAAGATAATCCAGGGAATTGTATTCGCTCCGACGGGCAAGCGCAACGCCAACGGCAACCAAATAATCGCCAAGACCAAAACAACACCGAGCGCTAGGGGAAGATAGGTTTCCTTCAAACCCGCTCGCGCTCGTATCCAGTGGGTTCCCGTCCAACGCCACACTTGCTTGTAGGGGTAATGGGTGGACAACTGCTCGATAGAGGTTCCGTTCTCGTCCACCACGAAAATTTGCTGGCAGCGATCGCAGCCGAAGGCGTCTGTCAGTGCTATCGGCTTTAGACGACCGGGACGACGACACGGACAGGGATACTCTCGATCGATCTCGATCTTTTGCGCTTTGGGGGAGTACACCAGCAGCCAAACCTAAGAAGCAGTTTTCTCGAGTCTGACGACCCACGGGCAAGTCCACGGATAGGCCGAACAGACAAACAAGGGTGAGTTAAACTCAGCTCTAATCCTTTTGTCAATACTCGGAGCGCGATCGAACCGAGGAAAACTTTAAATGCGATCGAACGTTGATAGAGTTCATCGGTCTTGCCCTCGATTTTAACAGAATCTTTTTGACCAGACAGGAGGGAGCAACCAGTCACCAGTCACCAGTCACCAGTCGCCAGTGAGGTGATGAGGTGACACTGTTAACCGTTAACTGTCCTCACTCTTCCCTCTTCCCTCTTCCCTGAAGAAGCTCCCTTCTCCAAAATGCGTTACCTTTACCTTCACGGCTTGGCCTCGAGTCCGAATTCGACTAAAGCGCGTCAGTTGGGCGATCGCGCCCTCGCCTGTGGTTTAGATTGGGAAGTTCCCGACCTCAACGGCGGCGATTTTTCCACCCTGACTCTGACGCGACAAATTCAGCAGGTTCGCTCTCTCGTCGGCGAAATTCCAACGGTTCTCGTGGGATCGAGTTTGGGAGGACTGACGGCGGCGTGGGTGGCGCAACACACCCTCGCGGTCAAACGCTTGATTCTGTTAGCCCCCGCGTTCGGATTTCCCGATCCCTGGTTGACGCCAGACGATCGCGCCGTTTGGCAAAATACCGGATATCTCGAGATTTATCACTACGGGGAAGGGTGCGAGTTACCGCTACACTACCAGTTTGTCGAAGACTTGCGCCGTTGCGACTCTCGAGAATTGATGCGCCCGGTGGACACGACGATTTTTCACGGCGTTCGCGACGACACGATCCCCATTTCCGCCAGCCGAGAGTACGTTAAAACGCGACCGTATGCGAGACTGGTGGAACTCGACAGCGACCATCGTTTGACCGATGCGATCGCGCGAATTTGGGAGGCGATCGAACCATGTGGGAAGACCTCGTAAAAGCAGCGTTGTTGGGGACGCAGCGACAGTCTCCCCAACTCCCGACGGCGAGCGATCGCATCGAAAAACTGCTCGATCGCATGGACGAAGAAGGCCAAATTTACCGAGGTGCGGCGATCGAAGCCACGCGGCGACGGGCCGGAAAACGCTTCCCCAAGCTCGAAGGCGAAGCGATCGCTCCCGCCCCAATCGAAACGCTCCGCTACTCTCCAGAAGCAGGGCAGTTATTACAACAAATCCTCGATCGCCCGGACTGTTCGGAACTCCTTCCCCAGTGGGTTCGTTACGCCGCCGCCGCCAAAGTCTGCGTTCCCCCGGAGCAACTCCCCGCCTTGTTGGATTTAGCCGCCTCTCGTCGCCATTTGCGTTCGGCCGTTCTTTCGGCGATCGGGTCGCGGGGGCGTTGGTTGGCGGCGCAAAATCCCGCCTGGGAAGACGTGGCGGGAATTTCCCCAGACGACGATCTCGATCGCCAGTGGCGTCTGGGAACTGCGGCGACGCGTCTGCTCCTGTTGCAACGACTGCGGGAAACGCAACCCGATACAGCCAGAGAATTCGTCGAATCCACTTGGCAGCAGGATAAAGCATTCGATCGCGCGGAATTTTTGAAAACCTTCACCGTGGGGTTGAGCGAGGCGGACGAACACTTTCTCGAAACGGCTCTCGACGACCGCAGTAAGCAAGTTCGGGCGGTGGCGGCGGAGTTGCTGGCGAGACTTCCCAATTCGGGGTTGTGTCGTCGGGTGAGGCGACGGGTCGAGGCGGCGATTTCCATCGTGCGACGGGAAACGTCCCTCGAGTTGCGCGTGAGTCTCCCGATTTCCGGTGGTGCAGAGATGCAACGGGACAGTCTCGATCTCAAGAAACCGACGAAAATCGGCGAAAAAGCCTGGGTGTTGTTGCAACAGTTGGCGATGGTTCCGCCGACGCGGTGGACGGAAACGGCGACGCCCCAGGAATTGGTGAAAGTCGCACTCGAGAGCGAGTGGGCGGGGGTGTTACTCGAAGGGTGGGCGGTGGCGACGACGCGACACCCGGATGCAGCTTGGGCTGAGGCGTTGTTAGAGGTGGTTGAAGACATTCCCGAGAAGTTGTGCGATCGCGGCGATCGCGATCGGGGATTGGCAGAGTGTTTGTCCGTCGAACGTCTCGAAGGCTTCGTGTGGCGACATCTCGAGGCGAACCCGCAGCCGTTGTTGAAAAGTCATCCAAGTTTGGCACTGTTGAAAACCTGTCGTCATCCCTGGAACGACGTGTTTTCTCGTCGGGTTATCGAACGCTTTTGTGCTGAGATAAAAACAGCAAAAGATAATTACAATTGGGCGGTGCGATCGACGTTTCAAAGTTTTGCCTATTATATTTCTCCGATGCTCCTCGACGAGATTTCTCAAAAGCTCAACGCGGTAAAGACACCGGGATCGTACTGGGAGCAAACTGTTGACGATTTTTTAGAACTCCTACAGTTGCGAAGCAAAATGCAGGCAATAGGCAAGCTGAATCGATCGAGTTAGCTTTTGATAATTAATCGCAATACTGCTCAAAAGTAACTCAAAAGTAACGACAGAATTTACAACGCTGTCACTTTTGCCAGTTATCGTAAACATCAGACAGGTTTAGACCCAACTCCTCACGTATTTTGTTTGCGATGGAACTTCTCAATACTTCGACTGTCGATACATCACCGCAGGGATTTCTGCAACCCGGAACCTCGATTTCGGGAGTCGTAGAAGGCTTTGTCGATAATGGCGACGATTTCCTGTTACAAACAGGAGGACAACGCTACGTCGTCGATCCCGACCCGTTTCCGGCGAGTCAGTTGGGATTGACGGTTGGAGAAACGATCGACCTCGTCGTCAGTGAATTTGACGGACGGGAAATCGACACGCGAGCCATTTCTCGAGGCGATACTCCCGTTTCGTTGCGATCGCAGTTTTATTTCGATCCCCTCACGGGATACGGTTTCGACGCAACAGAATACTTACAACGCAATCCTGATGTAGCAGCGGCGGGTGCGGATGCTTGGGAGCATTTTATAACCTTTGGTGCGATGGAAGGACGGATGCCGGAACTGTTCGATCGCGATTTTTACCTATCGAGTTACGGGGACTTACAAGCAGCGTCCGAGGCGGGAACACTGACCAGTGCGTGGGAACACTATCGCCTTTTTGGATATCGAGAAGGTCGCGTCTCGACACCGTTCCAACAAACTGTCGGCGATCCCCTCACCTCTCCCGGTGTGGGAACGATTACGGGAGTCGCGAACGCTTGGGTCGATAACGACGAATTTCTCTTAGAAACCGATTCGGGAACGGTTCTCGTCGATGCAGACCTTCAGGATTCGCAAATTCTCGACCTCACGCCGGGAGAACGAGTGACGGTGACGGGAATTTACGACGACGAAGATTTCGACGCCTTTTCGATAACCCGTGAAGACGGTTCGCTGGTGGGATCTCGTCTCGGTTTTGAATCGCCGACTGGAGGAATGAGGAACGACCGTTTATCGGGAGAGGCGATCGCATTAGTCGATAACGACGAGTTTTTACTGAATACGGAGATGGGAACGGTTCGCGTCGAAGCCGAACTTCCCGATTTCCAGGTGTTGAACGTCGATCCCGGCGATCGCTTGACGGTGACGGGAGTTTACGATGACGAGGATTTCGACGCTTTTTCGATCGCTCGTGAAGATGGTTCGCTGGTGTGGACGCGAACCCAAGGGGAATCGGACGACCGTTATGACGATTGGGACGACGATGACTATGACGATTATGACGACTATGACGACGATTAGAACTCAATTGAAAGATATTACGCAGAGTTTCACCCCGTTCTATCTTTTCGCACGAGGGATGTTGTAAAATTAGAGATTAACGATAAATAATTGGGATTTGATATCGATGAGGAGTGCTGGGACTTTAAACGGTCTCACTCTATTCGATCTTTGATTTTTGCAATCTTTTCTGTTTGAAAAAAGTATCTTCGTACTGGAGATTTAGGTCAATGAAAAAAGCCTTATTATCTATGGGATTAGTAATCGCGACGGCTATGTCCGTTCGTGCGGATTCCTTTGATTCGATACCGTTTGCTCCCAAGACAACCCATCGTTTGAGCCAAAGCTTCCAGCAGCGTCAGGAAATTGTGGGAACGGTGCGATCGATCCGAGACCACGATGAGTTTATCTTAGAAACCGATCGCGGCACAGTTCGAGTCGATGCCGATCTCCGCGATTCCCAAGCCCTCGATTTGACACCGGGAGAGCGGGTGACGGTGACGGGA
>NZ_JAQNCQ010000100.1:0-7470 GCF_028368005.1 Geitlerinema sp. CS-897
AAACTTCATAATTTTGTCGAGAAATATTATTGTAACTTATAAAGTGGACGAGTTAAGTCAATTCAGATTTATACCTTGAGCAAGACGGCTTCTTGTTCATTTTCCACCCCCAGCTTTTGATAACTTTTTCAGCAAACCCGAGTTAGCGATCGCGGGATTTCGTTTCGGATTGTAAGTTCGGCTTCGATCGCTGTACAGCGATCGTCAGCGTACCCGCGAACGGTTAATGCTGTATTTGAAAGTTCTGAAATTGGTAGAATCCGCGATCGAACATTTTAGGTTACTCGAACAAACTCAACCTAAAACTTTCACTCAAATCCGCTGAATTTCTGGGTTTAAAAACACGCGATCGATTCTAAATTTTACTGAATTGCCATGTGTTAATACAGTATGGCAGTCCCAAATGAGTCGTCAAAAATTAAAACACCCGAAAAAATCTGATTCCCCGTTCCCCGTTCCCCGTTCCCCGTTCCCAATTCCCTTTTTGTCTCAATTTTGTTACACAACTGATTTAGGGTTGCTCTATCGATATGGCAAACGATTTTCCCGTTTCCATGCCCCTCGTTACAGCATTTTTACCTATTTGTGACAAAACTTATCGCACTCGAGACTTTTAATTGTTCAGAGAGACGGGATGCCTTAGAATAATTTGACCCCAAGCTCGACGCAGACCCCCTTTACCCCAAACCCAACCCACGATCGAGGAACGGTTCATGTCAGAAGCCAATCAACACCATTTTGAAACTTTACAAATTCACGCCGGACAAAGTCCTGCCCCCGGTACGAACGCGCGGGCTGTCCCCATTTACCAAACGACCTCCTACACCTTCAACGACGCCGACCACGGAGCGAACCTGTTCGCACTCAAAGAATTCGGGAATATCTACACCCGAATCATGAACCCGACCACCGACGTATTCGAGCAGCGTATTGCTGCCCTCGAGGGTGGCGTGATGGCACTGGCCACCGCCAGCGGTCAAGCCGCACAATTTATTGCCATCAATAACATTTGTCAAGCAGGGGACAACATCGTTTCGACCAGTACCCTTTACGGTGGCACCTACAACCAATTTAAAGTTGCCTTTCCCCGCATGGGAATCGACGTGAAATTTGTCAGTGGCGACGATCCCGAAGAATTTCGCAATGCGATCGACGACAACACCAAAGCGCTTTACGTCGAAAGTCTCAGCAACCCGAAATTCAACATTCCCGACGTTCACACCTTGGCGCACATCGCCCACGAAAACGGCATTCCATTGATCGTTGATAACACCTTTGGCTGTGCGGGATACCTGTGTCGTCCTATCGAAGAGGGCGCCGACATTGTCGTACAATCGGCGACGAAATGGATCGGCGGTCACGGAACCTCGATCGGGGGAGTTATTGTCGATTCGGGTAAATTCGACTGGGGAAACGGTAAATTCCCCGTATTTACCGAACCCTCTCCGGGCTATCACGGGCTGAACTTTTACGAAACGTTCGGTCCGAACGGTCCGTTTGGCAACATTGCTTTTATCATCCGAGCGCGAGTCGAAGGACTGCGAGATTTAGGTCCGTGCTTGAGTCCGTTCAATGCTTTCTTGCTGCTGCAAGGTCTCGAAACCTTGTCTTTGCGGGTCGATCGCCACACGCAAAACGCGTTAGCCTTAGCCAAGTGGCTCGATAGCCATTCCCAAGTTGAGTGGGTCAGCTATCCCGGTTTGAGCGATCACGCTTACCACGAACGGGCGAAGAAATATCTCAAACACGGGTTCGGTTGCGTGTTGAGTTTCGGTATCAAAGGCGGTATGGAAGCTGGGCGCACGTTTATCAACAGCGTCAAACTCGCGTCTCATTTGGCGAACGTCGGCGATGCGAAAACGCTGGTCATTCATCCGACTTCGACGACTCATCAACAAATGTCAGAAGAGGAACAGAACGCAGCCGGGATTACCCCTGAAATGGTACGCGTTTCCGTCGGCTTAGAGCATATTGACGACATCAAAGCTGACTTCGAGCAAGCGTTCGCTCAGGTTAAATAAACTCCATCCAAAGGGCGATCGCGTTTGTCGTGTCCGTTCCCTCTCGTTTTTCCCATCTCGACCGGCGATCGCGGCGAGTCGGGGGAGATGAGGGGGGTTCTACCGTTTCCGACCATGTATAGCGCTTGCCAATTGGGTTAGGACAGTCAGATCTAGTTGTGTGTGAGTTTTCAGTCTTGAAAAAATGTCCTGGTTTATTTGGCGGCTGCTATAGGTAAATCGATGGGAGGTCTCGAGTCTCACGAAGCGACCTTTTTGATTTGAGTGAGGCTATGAGGCTCGAGTAGAGGCCACCATAGTTTAGCTTTCGCCTGTCTCCTGCAAACCGCCAAACGCGACGAGTCAAGAGATGGCGATCGCAGAGTTTCCACGGTGGCGGCGATCGACTGGCGGGACAAAAGATCCTCTTTCTCCCCGTGCAGTTTGCTCTTTCCCCAGAATCGATCTCGCGGACGCGAACACTCTCACCGGGTTAGGGGTATCGAATGCCCCTATCGTCGCAAGCCGTCGATCGATTAGAATTTTCAGCAATTCCCCATCGCCAATTCTCGATGAAATACTCGCATTTGATATCTCCAGACACGCAATTTCACCAACTGACGGAACCCTTCGAGATCGAGTCAGGGGACGTGATGGTTGGCGTGAAGGTGGCGTATCGGACGTGGGGTCGGCTCAACGCAAACGGCGACAACGCCATTCATATTTGTCACGCTTTAACTGGAAGTGCTGACGCCGACGAATGGTGGGGGCCGTTGTTCGGATTGGGAAGAGCGTTCGATCCCGATCGCGACTTTATCGTATGTAGTAACGTACTCGGGAGCTGTTACGGAACGACCGGTCCGATTTCGATGAATCCCGCCACGGGAAAACCGTACGGACCGAACTTTCCTTCGATTACCGTCCGCGATATGGTGCGCCTGCAAGCGCGGTTGATGAAAGAGTTGGGCGTGCAGAAGTTACGCATGGCGATCGGCGGTTCTCTGGGGGGAATGCAAGTGTTGGAGTGGGGAAAACTCTATCCAGACTTCGTCGAGTCGATCGTGTCGGTGGCCGCTTCGGGAAGACATTCGGCGTGGTGTATCGGTATCAGCGAAGCACAACGACAGGCGATCCGCTCCGATCCGAACTGGCGAGGGGGATGGTACGACGACGACGCACTCCCCAAGCAGGGACTGGCAGCGGCGCGGATGATGGCGATGATCTCTTATCGGGCTTACGAGAGTTTTGAGAAACGGTTCGGCCGTAAGGTGCAGGAAAACGGCGATCGCGCGGTCTGTAGCTATCTAAGATATCAAGGGCAAAAGTTAGTCGATCGCTTTGATGCCAATACGTACCTGGCACTGATCGATGCAATGGACAGCCACGACGTAGCCGAAGGGCGCGGGGATTATTACGACGTGTTGCGATCGATCGATCGACCGGCCTTAGTGGTCACGATCGATTCCGATTTGTTGTATCCACCTGTCGAACAACAAGAACTCGCTCGGTTTATGCCGAACGCCAAACTCGAATGGTTGTACTCTCCTCACGGTCACGACGCATTTTTAATCGATATGGAAGCCCTCAACCGGTCGATCGTCGAGTTTCGTCGGGCGGTCTTTAGCTGAGCGAGGTAGGACGTCTGTAGCGCTGCGAAAAATAGCCCCGACTCAAAAGGAGGAAACGGGATGTGGAGGTAATTCAACATTGAGATTCAGAACATTCGTCGGATCTTTTCGATTTCTTGGGAGGCGTTGGGTTTTAAGGCCGCGATCGCTAGTTGAGACAGAAGGTAAGGGATCGACAACCCGATTCCGAAATAGGTTCGCCAAGCACTTTCCGATAGTAGCGATCGCCGCCTCGGACGGACGTGCCAAAAGCGATTGACCGAACACACTAACGGGTCGTCTAAGGCTGTAACTTCGTGCCACCATCCTGAGGGAATATACAGTAATTCTCCGGGATGTAAAATCACGTCGATGCGATCGTTTAACGCGTCTTTGAGTTTAGGGAAACTCTCGAAATTCGGGCGATCGAGATCGACTTGGCTGAACCACGATCGCAGCTTCAATCCTTGCGTGAGGTGTTTGATGAGGGGAAACGGATACAGGTTCTTCAGTTGAGAGGGGGGAAACAAAGCAAGATGTTTGCGTCCGTGGAGTTGGGCGAGAGTTCCGTCAAACGTATCGTAATGCAAGCTTTCGATATGTCCGCCCGGGCCGATCCAAAGATTTAAGTCACTGGCAGCTTTCTCGAATCCCAGTTTTTGCCCCCACTGGTGCAAGGAGGTCGAACGGTCGAGCGGTGTGGTTTTTAAGGGACATTTTGCCAGATAAATGTCTTGACGGCGGGCTTCTCCGGAGCGCACGAGTTCGGCGTATTGAGAAAACGGCAGGGGTTTGGCATCGATACCACTACCGATGCTGTCCCATTGGTGCTTGTCGAGGGTTTTTCGCTCTGCACCGTAAAACCGACAGAGAAATTCGCGATCGCCGAACTGTTGACTGAGATACTCGAGCGTCCAATCCGGTTCGTTGACGAGTCCTTTTATTATCACAGGAACGCCGTTTTGTCTATAGCTTCTAAAAAAAAGATGAGGAGAGAGAGTTTGATAGTCGAGGCGAGAAATACCGGAGATGCGAAGACTTGAAGTGTCCGAGGCATCACCGCGATCGCGCGACGTCTCTTGCGGAAAGTTCATAAGAATAAAACCAGCCCGAAATGCAAATCAATCAGTCCGATAGTACTCAATCGGATCTTCTCGACCCTGTCAAGTCGCTTGGCGAGAGAGCGGCGATCGACCAATTGACGACCGACAATTTCCGGTAATTTGTATCGCGGTTACGGCATCGGAGGTGGCGCAGATTTCGGTAAGGTGGGAATCGCTTGCTGAGTGGGGTGAGACAGTTGGTTCGATCGCGACTTGTGTAGCGTCGTCTCGACTAACTGATATCCCAGATAAGCAGGTAACGCCAACGCCAGCAGTACCACTACCACACCGAACCAGTTTCCCGCTTCGCCTGTCGGACCGACGTGAGAGCGATAGGGATCGAAGCGCAAGCGATCGAGGGGAAGGGCCTGACCGAAGGCGATCGACCGTTTGAAGCGAATTCGGCGATCGTCGAGTTTTTCGAGGAGTATCCATCCCGCCTCGGCTTCTTCGTCCCGCACCCGCTGTAAAAATGCCGGATTGCCAAACAGATCGCGGCTCGTGCGAACGATTTTATATTCCCATCCCGACGCTCGCCAGTCCACCGGGAAATCCTCAAAACTCTCGAATGGATTCGTGACTTCGCCGTTGTTCGAGGACGGTTCGATTTCCCAGTGTCCTTCTTTCGAGTCGTATTGCACCAAAAACTCGTCCTCCTCTTCCTGCTGCTGTTGAATCGCCACTTCCTTCGATCGCAGCCAGATCGCCGCCATCAAGCTTTCAATTCCCAGACTACCAACCAACAGACTCCAAATAAGCGTTTCTAGCATATTGTTTTCACTCCCCTACTGCCAGGTTCGCTCAGTATCGTTATATTCGGTAGGGGTTGGGGAAAATCCCGACAACCTCATGTCAGGATTGACTCCGTGGGGGTAACAAAGAATAAAGCAGACAGGAAAAGACTTACAGCCCGTTGACTCAAGAGTTCTCGGGATCTTCGGAGTTTGTGATTTAAAATGTATCATTTGATACAAAAAATCAAAATTCGAGAGCCAAAATCTTTGAAATCTCGTGAAGTTAGTTTTTCTATAGCAGAATCATTTAAGTTGTGAACGCCTTCTGTAGTTGGGATCGCCGTGCTACAGTACTTTCAGATTACAGGATTTCACGAATCAGTTGGGCTGGCTATAACACCCTAAACTCCGAAGAGCCATAATCTTTGCATTATTACTGTATAATACCACCAAATTTTTTATTCGTATTTAAACCGATTTAAAATTGGAGAAAATACATCTTTTGCACGTTCTATTTGTTCGTTAGAAAGAGCTTCTTTTCCCCATCCTGCTTTACCTCGGTTAAAAAAACGCACTCCTTTTTTATGAGCAGCTTGAAAACTAGGATGATATAACATTCCTAGTTCTTTCCGCTCTATTGCTTGCTCTTCTAGTTTTTTCATCTCCGAAAAAGAAGAATTTTGAATGGCTCGTTCTATTTCAATACTGTCAACATTTAATCCTAGAAAATTACAAATTTCTTGTAATTTTATTTTGGGCTTTGATAATAAATCTTCATAGCGAATTACATAGCCTTGAAAGCGATCGAGAATTTTAAGCCATGAATCGTAATGCTCTAGTATATTTCCAAATCCAAACTTAAAATATCTTGAGTCTCCCTTGTTTTTCAGGAAATCGTTGATATATACTTCAAGATAGTTGTTGACGGTATCCGGATTTATGTCTGATAAACGATATCCAGTCCTTCGTAAATTGTAATTAAAATTTGACATCATCACATCTATCGGATGGCGTACAATGTATATAAATCCACCAGTATGCTGTACTAAAGGCATTGTTTTGTTGAATTTAAAATGCGTTTTGCAAACCAATATTTTCCATTCAAGCAAGTCTTCCAATTTTAGCTCGGGTTCAGATATAAAAAAATGGATATCAGGAATTAATTTCTCGATATCTAAACTAGTTTCAGGTTTGCTGAAAATTAAATTGGCAAGTAAAAAACGCATCCACGTATTTCCCGATCGCGGATAAGATGCTAGCCAAATTATCTGATTTTTCGGCTTTTCTACCACTAATAAAGCTCCTGAATAAGGTGAACGGTCTTCTCTTCTCATTCTAAAGCAATACGGGTGATTAGGATTGAGACAGACGTAGAAATGCTCTGGGCAGCTACAGATAAGTTGCCTTGAGGAGGGTAGCAGCTTAGTGATACGGAATCCAGGTTTGAAAACTCTGTTTTGCGGACTTCGCTGTAAAGTCTCTTTACGCAAGGACTTACATCGATTTTGAGCGATCGCTTTAAGAGGGGCTATGGTGTGCGGATTCCGTATGAGGTAAGAAATGACACCCCCTATCCTTGAGGATGGCAAACGTCAATCCGACTGACGTTCCGGTAAAATCACCCCGATCGCATGAGGAATCTCGCGCCGAGACTTATCGCTCGATCGCACGAATTCCACCCCGCGAACCATTAACTGCGTCGAACCACCACCATCGAGCATCATCACCGCCGACGCCCCAAACGCCCGTAATACCCGCGACGCCCGCAGTTGAGTCGATCGCGGCGAAGTCAACACCCACAGCGTTTCGTTCGTTCCATTTCCATCGCGATCGCCCACCCCGACAAACGTGCGCCCGACGTTGCGTTTAATTCCCTTATCCGCCCACTCGTTCAATCCCACAATCAAATCGGGAACTGGCGAAAACAGCGGATTTTCAGGAAACCCAACCTCTGGAAACGGGAGAATCTGGGCTTCGTCCCCAGAAATCGCCAATAGAACCTTTTCCCCCGCATATTCTCCCTCAC
>NZ_JAQNCQ010000101.1:0-4868 GCF_028368005.1 Geitlerinema sp. CS-897
ACCGTGAGATGTCCGTGTTACTTAGAGCTTTTACCTGTTCGAGCTTTCCCGAACAGAACCCGCTAACTCTAGTTTTCAAGGTTCGGATGCCTCGATTAGAGGCTCGGTTTTTAGACTGGTTAAATACCGTTCCAGTTCTCTGACATCATAGCAAATTCGCCCTGCAAGGCTTGCCCTGAGCTAAGTCGAAGGCTTGCCCTGAGCCAAGTCGAAGGCTTGCCCTGAGCCAAGTCGAAGGGGGCGAGTCTTTAGACCCAAATTTTTGGTAACCAGAAGTAGAGCGAACCTGATGGAGTTGCGATCGTGCGTTTTCCCTTTTCCCTCAACCGATTGCCGAGCGTTTTGGCAAAAACCCTATCGTGTACGGTGTTATTTCTCTGGTTTGCCATCGCGCCGGTATTGGCACAAGAGACCCGTAACAACAGTGGGTTCGCCCCCCAAGAACTGCTGCGGGAGGCATTACAACACATTCAAGACCTCGGCGCGATCGGCGTTGGGGCGTTTATCCTTCTCTACATCGCGGCCACCGTGGCCTTTCTCCCTGGTTCTGTCCTGACACTGGGGGCTGGCGTGGTTTTCGGCGTGGTTTTCGGCTCGATTTACGTCTTTATCGCCGCCACTCTCGGTTCGACGTTAGCCTTTCTCGTCGGACGCTACATCGCTCGAGGGTGGGTCGCCAAAAAAATCGCCGGAAATCCAAAATTTGCAGCGATCGACGACGCCGTGGGGCGAGAAGGTTTGAAGATCGTTCTTCTGACGCGTCTGTCTCCTGTTTTCCCTTACAATCTCCTCAACTACGCCTACGGGTTAACTAACGTTTCCCTCAAAGACTACGTTATCGGAGCAGTAGGGATGATTCCTGGAACGGTAATGTACGTCTATATCGGCTCTTTAGCCGGTAGTCTCGCCACCCTCGGCACCAACACCGCGACGAGCAATCCCCAAGCCGAACGCATACAACTCGGCCTTCAAATTATCGGCTTTATCGCCACCGTTGCCGTCACCCTCTACGTCACGCGGTTGGCCAGACAAGCCCTAGCCCAGAAAGTTGGCGGCGATGAGGTGATGGAGAGATGAGGAGCAAGGGAGAGAGGGAGCAAGGGAGAGGGGGAGCAAATTTCCCATCATCCCATCACCCGGTCATCCCATCATCAGGAATTCAAGTCGTAGGGTGCGTGACCTAAAGACAGTAGCAATATGCTTGCTGCCAAACCGGCCAACTCGTCACGCACCGACTCCACAGATAACTCCCTTATCCTCCTTGTCCCCCTGTCCCCTTATCCTCTCAACATCAATTCAAGCCATGACTGACACCGAACTTGACACTTTTAACGTTTCCCCAATGGACGAGTACAACCAAAAACTCGTCTCTCACGTGCATCCTCCCGATTGGGTGAATCCTACTCCCGCCGACTGTTACGATCTCGTCGTCATCGGTGCGGGAACGGCGGGTTTGGTGACGGCTGCGGGTGCGGCTGGGTTGGGGTTGGGTTTCAAAGTTGCCCTCGTCGAACGTCATTTGATGGGCGGTGACTGTCTCAACGTCGGTTGCGTTCCGTCGAAAGCCGTGATTCGATCGTCTCGTGTCGTGGCTGAAATGGCCAACGCGCGAGAGTACGGTATCGTTCCCCCGGAGTCGCTGGCCGTGGACTTTCCGGCGGTGATGGAGCGGATGCGGCGGATTCGATCGCACATCAGTCCCCACGATAGCGCCGAACGGTTCTGCAACCTCGGTATCGATGTATTCCTCGGAAACGGCTGTTTTACTCAAAACAATACGGTTCGCGTCGGCGAGAAGGAATTACGCTATAAAAAAGCGGTTATCGCTACGGGTGCTAGAGCCGTTCTTCCCGATATTGAAGGACTCGAGGCGGTGGGATATCTCACCAACGAAACGGTGTTCGAACTCACGGAACGACCGCCACGACTAGCAGTCATCGGCGGCGGCCCCATTGGCTGCGAACTGGCTCAGGCGTTCCAGCGGTTGGGATCTCAAGTAACGTTAATTCACCGCCATTCCCATCTACTCCACCGCGAAGATGCAGATGCTGCTGATATCGTACAGCGACAGTTTCTCCGCGAAGGTATCCAGTTACGGTTAGGATGTCAGCCGACGCGGGTTGAAAAAACGACAGAGGGGAAAGTGCTGTATTGCGATGGGGACGAGCTTTGCACGGTCGATGAAATCCTCATCGGTGCCGGACGTGCGCCCAACGTCGAACGCTTGAATTTAGAGGTGGTGGGCGTCGAGTACGGTAAGAAAGGTATTGTCGCGAACGACAACTTGCAAACGACGAACCCCAAAATCTTTGCGGCGGGGGATGTTTGCATGAATTGGAAGTTTACTCACGCGGCCGATGCGGCGGCGCGAATCGTCATTCAAAATACGCTGTTTGCGCCGTTTGGCTTGGGACGAGTGAAACTCAGCAGTTTGGTGATGCCTTGGGTGACGTATACTGACCCGGAAATCGCCCATGTGGGACTTTACGAACGGGAGGCACGAGACCGGGGCATCGAAACCCAAACGATCGCCGTTCCTTTTGAGAACCTCGATCGCGCCTTAACTGACGGCGAAACGGACGGCTTTTTAAAGGTCTTGCACGTCAAAGGGGCCGATCGCATCCTCGGGGCGACGTTGGTGTCCCGTCACGCGGGGGAAACCATCAGCGAGCTGACGACGGCGATCGTCCACAACATCGGCTTGAAAAAGCTTGCGAGCGTGGTTCATCCCTATCCGACCCAAGCCGAATGTATCAAGAAGGCCGCCGATGCGTACAAGAAAACGCAGCTAACGCCGTTTACGCAATGGTTGCTGTCGGTTGTAAATCGATTCTCGTGATACGATCGACTCTCAAAGCTTTAACTTCACTCGCGATCGAGACCGATGACGCAAACGCCCGCTCAGTCCTACAATTCCGCCGTGTGGTCGAGTTTGTTACAACAACTGCTCGATGAAAGTTCTCTCAGTCGCGAACAGTCGAGTCAGTTAATGCAAGGATGGCTGGACGAAGTGATTCCTCCCGAGTTGTCCGGGGCGATTTTGGCTGCCATTCAAGCCAAAGGCGTGACGGTCGAAGAACTCACGGGAATGGCGCAAGTGTTGCAATCGTTATGTCACCCGGTCTCGAACGGGACGCTTCCCGAACCCCGCATCGATACTTGCGGAACGGGAGGAGATGGGGCATCGACGTTTAATATTTCGACCTCGGTGGCGTTCGTGGCGGCGGCGGCGGGAATTCCCGTGGTCAAACACGGCAATCGTTCGGCTTCGAGTAAGGTGGGGTCGGCCGATGTGTTAGAAGGGTTGGGAGTCAACCTGAAGGCGCCTTCGGACGCGATCGAAGCAGCGTTGTCGGAGGTGGGAATTACGTTTTTGTTCGCTCCGGGTTGGCATCCGGCGATGAAGGCGGTGGTTCCTTTGCGGAAAACTCTGAAAGTGCGAACGGTCTTCAATTTACTCGGTCCGCTCGTCAATCCGCTGCGTCCGACGGGTCAGGTGATGGGGGTTTACGATCCGACGCTGTTGGAAATTTTAGCCAAATCTCTCGGTGAGTTGGGGGTACGACAGGCGATCGTTCTCCACGGACGGGAACGCCTCGACGAAGCGGGATTAGAAGATTTAACGGATTTGGCCGTGTTGCGTAACGGTCAGGTCGTGACTGCCAGTCTCGATCCTAATGCCCTGGATTTGATGCCCGCTCCGACGGTTGCGTTGCGGGGCGGCGACCTCTCGGAAAATATGGAGATTCTGCGGAACGTTTTGCAAGGGAAAGGAACGCAAGCTCAGCGGGATGTGGTGGCGTTGAACGCGGCGTTAGCGTTTGAGGTGGCGGGAAAAGTCGCACCGGGCGAATACGAGACGGGCGTGGTGCTGGCGCGAGATATCCTCGAAAGTGGAGCGGCATGGTCGAAGCTCGAGGAACTGGTGGCGTTTTTTCCGTCGTCGTCCGATTGAGCGATCGCATAAAGATTCGTCAAGAACGAACGCCTCCTCAAAGTCCCTTTGTTAGCCTGAATGTAGGGATTTCGTGACTTTGGGGAGGATTTAACATGATGTTTCGTAAAATTCTCGTAGCGATCGATCTCAACGCCCACAGCGATCGCGTCTTCGACTATGGATTGCATTTAGCCAAAAACGACGGGGCAGCGTTGATGGTGTTGAATACGGTCGAAATGCCTCTCGAAGACGATTTGATGCCCATGTCTGGTGCGGGATTGGGGGCAGATTTAGTTTTGACAGAAGAGTTTCAACAGACCTATCACAAGAACCTACAAAACGAGGTGAAACGGGTGCGAGTGAAACTCCAACACTATGCCGATCGCGGTCAGGAAATGGGCGTTCCCGTCGAATTTGACGCTCGAGTTGGCGATCCCGGCCGTCGTATCTGTCAGGTGGCAAAAATGTGGGACGCCGATCTCGTGTTAGTGGGGCGTCGCGGCCGTCGCGGTTTGCGGGAGTTACTTTTAGGCAGCGTCAGTAACTACGTCCTCCATCGCGCCCCCTGTTCGGTCATGGTGGTTCAAGGGGAAGAACGCGAGGAAATTGAGAATTGAGAGTTGGTGCGGATTTTCGGGTGGGATAGTCGCACCACACCAGAGACAGAGGGGTTGGGTTCGATAAGTCTCAGTTGGGGGGTTGGGGTTCACTGCGTTCTACCTAACCGACTCGCTTTTTCCACTAAGCCCTAATTTAAGACGTAGGTTGCCAGAATGTACTGCAAGTCGTAGATAGGGCTTGCTGAAAAAGACGAACAGAGCGAATTCTGATGCCGTACAGCTTGCCCAATGGTCGTTTTGGACTCTAGCTTCCCCATTAAATCGGCCATCGCCGACGAAAATGCAAGGTTTTTGAGCGTCTCGATGGGAAA
>NZ_JAQNCQ010000102.1:0-17439 GCF_028368005.1 Geitlerinema sp. CS-897
GACCCCAACCGTTGGGGTCGCGGGAACGCTCCATCACTGCTCCATCAAGGCTTGCATTTTGGATTTAAACGCCTCGACTTCGGCGGGAGTCGGTTGCGTTTGCTGCCAACTGTCCCGCTGGCTGAGGCGATCGTTCCAGGCGTTGACGCGAGGGTGAGCCTCCAGGGAAACCCCGAACTGGGGCAACCACAACACCAGGGTTCCGCTGACGATATCTGCCAGCGAGAGGGTTTTGCCGCCGAAATAGGGGGCGTCGCCGAGTTTATCCTCGAAAAAGTCTAGAACTGTGTGAATCTCTTTGTGGGCTTTTTCAAGTGCCGTCTCGTCCACGGTGCTAAATCCCATCCCGTGACGAATTAGCAGGTTCATTTTGGGCAACAGTTCGTTGGTGGTGACACACTCTACCATTCGGGCGATCGCCAAGGCTTTCGGTTCCATTGGCATTAACGGCGGTTCGGGAACTTTCGCCTCGAGGTAATCCAAAATTGCCAGAGATTCCACCACCACGAAATCGCCATCTTCCAATACGGGAACGTGATGGAACGGATTTAACGCCACGAACTCGGGCTGCAATTGATCCCCATTGAGTTCTAACCGCGATAACTCGAACGAAACCCCCTTTTCAAACAACGCGATCCACACCCGGCGGGCGTTGGCTGAAATCGGATGGTAATACAGTTTGAACTTTGTCGGGGCCGACTCTTGGGCTGTCGGCGTCGGAATCGTTTCGGGTTGCGGAGATGCCCCTTGTAACGTTCCGTCGGGAAGAATCGCCTCGCTGAGATCGGCGTTTTCTAGATCGGCCAAACTTAAATCGGCTTTGAGTAAGTTGGCGTGGGTGAGATTGGCGTCAGTTAAATCCGCACGGGTGAAAATTGCCCCGCGCAAGTCCGCTCCGCACAAATTGGCACCGCTGAGATCGGCCCAACTGAAATCTGCCCCGCGCAAGTCCGCACGACTCAGGTTCGCGTCGTTGAGAATGGCTTCGCTGAGGTCGATCCCGTGCAAAATGGCGTTATGTAAGTCCGCTTCGCTCAAGCGAACCTGCTCGAACTCGCGTTCTCCGGCGGCGTACCGTCGTAGCAGTTCCTCGGGCGATCGAATTCCTTCCTCGGGTGGCTTCATAATCAGTTCGACGTATCTTGTAATCTCACCACTCCATCATCTCATTATCCTCCCGTCGTCGAGTCGCTCGGAGAAGCCTTACAATATGTGAAGTCGCCTTGATTTTCGATCGATCGCCGATCGCTTTTGCTCTTACCCTTCGATTGTATGACCGACGTACCCGTTTCCCACATTCGCAATTTCTCGATTATCGCGCACATCGACCACGGCAAATCGACCCTTGCCGATCGCCTGCTCATGCACACTGGAACGGTCGAACAGCGCAAAATGAAAGACCAGTTCCTCGACAACATGGATTTGGAACGGGAACGGGGTATTACGATCAAGTTGCAAGCCGCTCGTATGGACTACAAAGCCCGAGACGGCCAGCACTACGTCCTTAATTTGATCGATACGCCGGGTCACGTAGACTTTACTTACGAGGTGTCGCGATCGCTAGCCGCTTGCGAAGGGGCGTTGTTGGTAGTAGACGCTTCCCAAGGGGTGGAAGCCCAAACCCTGGCCAACGTCTATTTAGCTCTCGAACACGACCTCGAAATTATCCCGGTTCTCAACAAAATCGACCTTCCGGGGGCAGAACCGGAACGGGTTAAGGAAGAAATCGAGGAAGTTATCGGACTCGACTGTTCTCAAGCCATTCACGCCTCGGCCAAACAAGGTATCGGCATTCCCGAAATCCTCGAATCCCTGGTGCATCTGGTTCCGCCACCGCAAGACACGGTTAAAGAACCGCTGCGGGCGTTGATTTTCGATAGTTATTACGACCCCTATCGCGGCGTCATCGTCTATTTCCGGGTCATGGACGGAACCTTGAAACAGGGCGATCGCATCCGCTTGATGGCCTCGAAAAAGGAATACGACCTCGACGAAATCGGCATTCTCGCTCCGACACAACAACCCGTCGAAGACCTCCACGCTGGAGAAGTGGGCTATCTGGCCGCCGCGATTAAAGCCGTTGAAGACGCCCGTGTGGGGGACACCATCACCCTGGCTAAAACCCCCGCTGAAGCCCCCCTTCCCGGTTACACGGAAGCCAAACCGATGGTGTTTTGTGGTTTGTTCCCCACGGACGCCGACCAATTTGAGGATTTGCGGGAAGCCCTGGAAAAGCTGAAACTCAACGACGCCGCCCTCAATTACGAACCGGAAACCTCTAGTGCGATGGGATTCGGCTTCCGCTGCGGTTTCTTGGGGCTGTTGCACATGGAAATCGTGCAGGAACGGCTCGAACGGGAGTACGATTTAGATTTAATTACTACGTCCCCCTCGGTGGTCTATCGGGTGACGAAGACGGACGGGGAAGAGATTCAGGTGGACAACCCCAGTTTGATGCCCGATCCCGTGCAGCGGGAAAAAATCGAGGAACCCTACGTGCGGATCGAGTTGATTACGCCGGAAGAATACGTGGGAACGCTGATGGAGTTGTGCCAGTCCCGGCGAGGCGAGTTTACGGATATGAAGTATCTGACGCCGACGCGAACGACGCTGGTGTACGAGTTACCGTTGGCGGAGGTGGTGACGGACTTCTTCGATCGCATTAAGTCGCGATCGCGCGGCTATGCCAGTATGGAATACCAGCTCATCGGCTATCGTCCCAACGATTTGGTTCGTCTCGACGTGATGGTTAACGGCGACCCCGTGGATGCGCTGGCGGCGATCGTTCACCGCGATAAAGCCTATCCAGTAGGACGGGCGTTAGTCGAAAAACTCAAGGAATTGATTCCCCGCCATCAGTTTAAGGTGCCGTTGCAAGCGGCGATCGGCAGTCGGATTATTGCTAGCGAACACATTCCGGCGTTGCGAAAGGACGTTTTGGCCAAGTGTTACGGCGGCGATATTTCTCGGAAGAAGAAACTGTTGAAGAAACAAGCTAAAGGGAAGAAACGCATGAAAGCCATCGGTACGGTAGACGTACCGCAAGAGGCGTTTATGGCCATGTTGAAACTCGAGCAGGAGTAGGGAAAATCGACTGAGGCGGTCAATCTCCCAAACAGATGCCCAACCCGCGAGCGGTTTTAACGAGGGTATCGTTGGGATCGACGGCGCAGTAGGTTTTTATCGCTTCTTCGATGGGAACGGTGATGACCTCGCGATGCTGCCACGTCACCATGCGATCGAACTCTCCTCGGGCGATCGCTTCGACGGCGGCGACGCCGAACGAGGAGGCCAACAGGCGATCGAGCGGAGATGAAATTCCGCCCCGTTGGGTGTGTCCCAAAACCGTTACGCGGGTTTCAGCCCCCGTACAGTCTCCAATTTTATCGGCGAGGTACTGGCCGATACCGCCGAGGCGACATTCGCCAAACTGCTGCATTTTGGTAATGTGTTCGCCGTTCTCCGTACAAACGGCTTCAGATACGATGACGATCGAATAGTGTTGTCCTCGTTGCTGGCGACCTTGAATGGTCTTACAGATGTTTTGTAACCTGTAGGAAATTTCGGGAATGACGATAACGTGAGCGCCCCCTGCGATCCCGGCGTTGAGGGCGATGTGTCCGGCGTCCCGCCCCATGACTTCCAACACCATGACGCGGTTGTGGCTGGCGGCGGTAAAGTGAAGGCGATCGAGGGCTTCTGTGGCAATGTTGACGGCGGTGTCGAAACCGATCGACCGTTCGGTAATGCCCACGTCGTTATCGATAGTTTTGGGAATCCCGATAAAGGGAATGTTGCCCTCGGTAGCAATGCGATGGAGAATGGCGAGGCTACCGTCGCCGCCGATCCCGATGAGGGCGTCGAGTCCGAGTTGGTGGTAGCCGTTGATGATATCTTGGGAGCGATCGCAAACGCGACCGTCGGGCATTTTAAAGGCAAACGGATCGCCTTTGTTGGTCGTCCCGAGGATCGTTCCGCCCATCGTCAGGGTGCGATCGACATCGTCGATACTTAGGAGTAGGGCTTTCGGCGGTCGTTCCATCAGCCCTTGGGTCGCTTGGGAGATTCCCCACACCTCCCAGTCATAGGTTCTGGCGCAGCGCACGACGGCGCGAATGGCGGCGTTGAGTCCGGCACAGTCGCCGCCACTGGTGAGAATTCCGATCCGTTTGCATTGTCCCACGGTGAAGTCTCGCTCGAACACAGAACGATTTGAGTATGAAGCACAGACTTTCTATTCACTGGAAAACTTTTGGGAAACTTTAGGATCGTTATTGCGATCGTTTGCTGACAGGACAGGTTAACTGCTGTTAACACATGGTTTCTAGTGCCGATCGCACGAGATCTTCTGTGACGAGATCGCTAATCGTCGCTCGTCCGATCTCGGTTGGCAAGACGAAGCGAACTCGACCGTCTTTGACTTTTTTATCGGTCTGTAATTTCGCAACGATGGCGTCGAAATCCACACCTTGGGGAATTCGGGTCGGAAGTCCGGCTTTCTCGATTAACGCCAACTGGCGATCGTCGCAACGGCGATCCCACAAGTCCATCGCGACGGCGAGACGACTGGCGGCCACCATACCGATTCCGACCGCTTCGCCGTGTAACAGTTCGGTGTATCCCGTCAAGCTTTCGACGGCGTGACCGATCGTATGGCCGTAGTTGAGAATTGCCCGCAGTCCCGCTTCTTTTTCGTCTCGACTGACCACGTCGGCTTTGGCCTGACACGATCGCACTAAAATCTCTTGTAGCAGCTCGGGCGATAACTGGTCGAGGCGATCGAGCTTTGCTGCCGATTCTAACTGTCCGAACAGCTCTGCGTCCCAAATGACGCCGTATTTGATGACTTCTGCCATTCCCGCGCGAAATTCCCGATCGGGAAGGGTTTTCAAAACGTTCGGGTCGATTAATACCAGGCGAGGCTGATAGAACGCCCCGATGAGGTTTTTTCCTTGGGGGTGGTTGACGCCGGTTTTACCGCCGATGGAAGCGTCCACCATCGCCAGTAACGAGGTGGGAACCTGTACGAAGTGAATGCCTCGCAGCCACGTCGCCGCCGCAAAGCCGGTCATATCCCCGACGACACCCCCTCCGAGCGCAACGACGGTCGAAGACCGTTCGAGTTTTTCGTTTAAGGCCGCATCGTAAAATCCCCGAACTGAATCGAAGGTTTTGTATTCCTCGCCGTCGGGGAACAGATAGTGAGACGCCTCGAATCCCGCTGCTTCTAAAGCCGCGATCGCCCGTTTTCCGTAACGATCGAACACGGTCGGGTTCGACACTAGCATCGCTTTTTTACCGAGGTCGAGGGATTTCATCCAACTTCCAAGGCGATCGAGTCCGTCGGAAGCGATTGCGATTTCGTAAGGGTCTTGCGGCAAGTTCACACGAATAACGGGCTGCGTCATGGTTTAATGAAGTTCGATCGGTATTGAGAGAAATAAAGGAGATAGCCAAATGTCTGGTGTTCTGGCGTATCTGTTCATGCTCGGCGGTGCGTTCGGTCTGGCCGTCGTGCTGCTGCTCGGATTGCGTGCTGTTAAATTGATCTAGACCGGCCGCGTTTTCGCTTTGATACAGACGCGATCGACACTGCGATCGCGTCTGCACCTTTGCCTGCCGAAATTTTCTGCACGGACTCCAGCGCTCGAGCATTTTCGATAATACCGGATGGTTCGAGCCTTCTGCGAGTTCCCGCGTCGATCGCGTTTCGAGGTCGAAGTTTTCGGTTTGGTTTGCAGCGATCGCAATTTTAGTTAATTTATATTAAAAAACATCCCGAAACACTCTATTTGTGGTAATAAATCCTTCGTTACGAATCTCACCGTTTTCCCAACACCCGAAGAACCGTTAAAGCTGCTCCGTAAGCGGGTTCGTGGCGCGGCCAGACGACCGCTGAGGCGGGAAGCTCTGTCGTAACCTGTTGGGCGAACTGTTGGCGTAACGTCGAGGTTCCGTGCCACAAACCGCCCACCGTCACGATTTCAAAGGGTTCGAGGGGGTCGAATAGCTGTCCCGCGACAGTTTTCGTCGCCAAAGCTAACTCCGACGCCGCGCGATCGACGATCGCCTCCGCGACGCGATCGCCTTGGGACGCGACTTTATCCACCACGGGGGCTAAGGCGGCGATATCTTTAGCCGTCCACCCTCGTCGATAAACCCGTTCCACGAGGTCGCGCAAATCTTGCAATCCCAAATGCGATCGAAAGGCGTCCGATAGGGCTGTGGGTTGCGATCGTCCGTCGAACGCCCGTGCGATCGCTTGTAACCCCTGTCGGGCGATATCGTAACCGCTCCCCTCGTCGCCGAGGAGATAGCCCCATCCCCCCGATCTCGCCGTGTGTCCAAGACGGTTGCGACCGTAGACGATCGAACCCGTTCCGGCGATGGTAGCGACTCCCACTTCGCGCCCCAATCCCCCAGCCAAAGCGATCGCGCAATCGTGACAGACGCAAACGCCCTTCGGAGGTAACGACCACTGAAGCGAGAGGCGATCGTCGTCTTGCAGCAGTTCTACCCAATCTCGAACGATGGCTTCGTCTTCCGGTCGTCCGATTCCCGCCAAACCGAGGGCGATTCCCCGTACCGTTACCTCTTGTCCGGCGATCGCCTCTCGGATTGCATTGAGGAGCGATCGATACGCCGCCTCGCCCCCAACGCTTTGATAGTTCGATGCCCCGGCTTCGCCCCGTCCGAGAATTTTTCCCGTCGTATCGGTCAACAGACAAACGGTCTTCGTACCGCCCCCGTCCACTCCTAAAACTGCTTGCATTGCACGCAAAATAACGATATTCAACAATGATTTCTGTGAACTATCCAATGCCGACCCTATCGGGTACGGCGTAGGCTTCCAGCTTTAAAGTGTTTGCACGCGATTTCGCTTTTTCTATAAGGGAACAGGGAATCGGATTTTTTCTGGTGTTTTAATTTTTGACGACTCATTTGGGACTGCTATAGCTAAATTCCATAAATGTGAATAAGGGAACCTTGCCAGTCCTTCGTATTTTTGAATTTTCTCGATTTGATACTTCTGAATTATAATCATCGATATCTATAAACCAATCAAATATATTTTTAAGATGTACGCCATTTTTCAGAAATAAGTTGATGTATTTGTACGGAGGTCTGTAATAGTAGCTAAACGGCCCCACAAGACCGGAAATTTTGTGGTCTTTAATGATGAAGTCTTTTGATAAGTCTGCCGTAATCTTGAAATGACTGTCTGTATCTACATAACCAGTTCTGTAAAAGTACGGATTTACTAAAGCCACAATTATCGAACCGTTCGAGCGATCGGTCACTCTACATAACTCTTTAACTGCAAGTTCGATTTCAGAAAACCATATCAGAACTAAACTAGCAACGACAATATCAAAACTGTCGGATTCATAACTTAATTTTCTGATGTCTTGAAGGCTAAATCTTCCTTCTTCTATGAATTTTCGATCGGCGGGTTCTGTTACATCGCACGAGTGATATTCAAAACCTTTAACATACCTAAACATCCATCCATCACCGCACCCAACATCTAGAAGACGACCTTTTGGATATCGGTTGATAATATCTAATAAATTACTGTGTAATCCAACTCTTCTTAAATATTCAGAGTCGTACTTTCGATCGACGACAAATTTTTCGTAATCTTTAAGGGATGACTGCCAAGAATTCTTGCTCATAACTCTTATGCTCCAAACATTTGGACATTTTTCTGTACGAGTGTTGAAGTATGTATAGAAACCCTAGATCGGTTGTGTAACACAATCGGGACAAAAAGGGAATCGGGAACAGCGGATCTGGGAATCGGATTTTTTCTGGTGTTTCAATTTTTGACGACTCATTTGGGACTGCTATATGCTCTCGCGAGAGAAGCAGGGGAGCTTTGACCGTTAAGAGAGAAAAGTGAGAACCAGTCACAGTTTTTCTTCATCCCCCTAATGGTGCAGAAAAGTCTTGAAACCCTTGTTAGAAAAGATATCGCCGTATTAAAGGGTTGGCCGCAAAATCCCAGATCGGTAAATGGCTGCCGGGGATCTGGCTTGAGTCCCAATTCAAATTTTATGTTTTTTGTCAATTCCCGATCTCGAAAAGTTTTCTGCACCACTGAGCCTCATTCCTTCACCTAACTGTCTTTGACGGGATTTCGCGCTTCGATCGCCCGAATTGCCCGTTTCACGCTTTCGGGTAAAATCACCACCAAACTGTCTCGGGGGGCTTCGTCCAACGCCACGTTAATTGCTTTCTCCTCGCTGAGAATCGACTCGTACCGACAATCCGGGTCGATTTCCTCGATTCCGCGACAAATTAAATCCGCCGCTTCGCCGCGAGGCCGTCCCCGCGTATCGTCGTCTTCCTTGACGATAATCGAATCGAAGATTTTCGCCGACAGCCGACCCAACTCTAGAAAATCCTCGTCCCGACGGTCTCCCGGTCCGCCGACGACGCCGATGCGTTTCCCCGGCCAGTTGCGGACGAAACCGCCCAAGGCTTCGTAACTCGCCGCGTTGTGGGCGTAATCGACTAAGGCGTGATAGTCGCCCATGTCGAACAAATTCATCCGTCCCGGCGTTTGACCCACCGAAGGCTTAAACGTGGCCAATCCGGCGCGAATCGCCTCTAACTCCACCCCTTGGGCGTAAGCGGCCGCACAGGCGGCTAAAGCGTTGGCGATCGCAAACGGTGCCATTCCCTTCAGCGTCAGCGGAACCTCTTCGGCTTTGGCCACGCGAATTTTTTCGCTTCCGTCCCACACCGTCAAAAACCCGTCTTGATAGACTGCCGCTTTTCCGCCCTTTTGCGTGTGTTCGGCGACGATTTCGCTGTCCGGGTTCATCGAAAAATACATGATGTTGGATTTGATGTTTTTCGCCATCTCCGCCACCCGGAAATCGTCGGCGTTGAGAACCGCGTAACCGTCGGGTTTCACCGCCTCGGCCACTACCGCTTTCAAACTGGCCATCTGTTCGATGGTGTCGATATCGCCAATTCCCAAGTGGTCGGCGGCCACGTTCAACACCACCCCCACGTCGGACTCTTCAAACGCCAAACCCGCTCGTAGAATCCCACCTCGGGCTGTTTCCAGCACCGCCATTTCTACCGTCGGGTCGCCGAGAATCAAATTGGCACTTTGCGGCCCCGTGTTGTCCCCAGCTTCAGCTAAATAGTTGCCGATATAGGTGCCGTCAGTGGTGGTATACCCGATGGTTTTTCCAGTTTGCTTGCAAATATGGGCGATGAGGCGCGTCGTGGTGGTTTTCCCGTTGGTTCCCGTCACCGCAATAATGGGGACGCTGTGGGGCGTTCCGGGGGGAAATAACATTTCCAACACGGGGGCGGCCACGTTGCGGGGCTTCCCTTCACTGGGACTGACGTGCATTCGGAATCCCGGTGCGGCATTGACTTCTACGATGACGCCGTCTGTGTCTCGTAAGGGTTTCGAGATATCGCGGGTGACGATATCCAAGCCGATGATGTCCAAGCCGACGATTTTAGAGACGCGCTGGGCTAACCAGCGGTTTTCTGGGTGAATTTCGTCGGTGCGATCGATGGCGATTCCTCCCGTACTCAAGTTCGCCGTCGCCCGCAAATAGCAGGTTTCTCCTCTCTCGGGAATGCTATCGGCGTCGTACCCTTGTTTGTCCAGCCACTGCAAGCTAATGCGATCGAGCTTCAACCGGGTCAACACGTTATCGTGACCGTCTCCCCGTCTCGGGTCGCGGTTGGTTTCCTCCACTAACTCGGTGATGGTGGATTTTCCGTCGCCGACGACGTGGGCTGGAACTCGTTCGGCTACGGCGACGACTTTTCCGTCGACGACTAACACCCGATGGTCGCGTCCTTCGTAATACCGTTCGACGATGACCGATCGCGTTTTCGATTCGGCACTGGCGGCGTCGTAGGCGTCTTCGGCTTCAGTCCACGATCGCACGTTAATCGTAATTCCCCGGCCGTGGTTGCCGTCGAGCGGTTTGATGACCACTGGATAGCCGCCAACATCTTCGATGGCGTCCCCGAGTTCGTCGAGATAGTGAATCACCGTTCCTCGGGGAACGGGAATGCCCGCATCGGCGAGAATGGTTTTCGTCCCCTCCTTATCGCAGGCCAGTTCTACTCCCAAAATGCCGCTTCCATCGGTGAGCGTCGCTTGAACCCGTTGTTGATGGATGCCCGTTCCAAAGCGAATCATTGCGCGGGCGCTCAACTGCGTCCAAGGAATGCGGCGAGCTTCGGCTTCTTTGACGAGGGCTTCCGTACTCGGACCGAGGGCGGCATCTTCCCAAATTTCTCGTAAATCGCTTAAATCTTGTTCCAGTTCCGCTTGAGGATAGCGTCCTGTATCGGCGATACTGCTACAGAGGCGCACGGCTGCCCGAGCTGCGTAGCGTCCGGCCCGTTCGTCTTTGTAGGCGAACACCACGTTGTACACTCCTGGCGTCGCTGTCGATCTCGCCCGACCGAAGCCGACTTCCATTCCGGCTAAAGTTTGCAGTTCTAAGGCGACGTGTTCGACTACGTGGCTGAGGAGCGTTCCGTCTTTGACTCGTTTGAGAAAGCCTCCGTGATGGCCGGGAGAACAGAAATGTTCTTCGATGCTCGGTAGCGTTTCGACGAGCGCCTCGTAAAATCCAGAAATCGTATCGGTCGTTCGCTCTGCCAAATCCTCGAGGTCGAGTCGCACGACAATTAACTTATTACGGCGAATACTCCAGTAATTCGGGCCGCGTAAGGTGAGGATTTTCAGGATCTTCATAGGGATAACCAGAGAATCTAGCCGGAGCCGACGGAAGCTATACGTGAATAATATAGTTTAGTTTCGATCTCTCGATCGCCTGCAAACTGTTCGTGGCGAACAGTCTTTCGAGAGAATTGATGTGGAGATGGGGCTTAGTCGAGGAAAAGCGAACGATCGACAGTTGATAGTCGACCGTTTCTCCCCTGCTCTATTCTCCCGACAAACGCTGAATTTCGTTCTGGGCGGCATTATAGCAATCGACTAAGCCGCGATCGAGGCAGGATTGTGCTGCCCGTTGATAGTCGGCTACGGCTCCTTTTACGTCGTTGAGTTGCTCGCGAACGCTGGCGCGGTTGAAGTAGGCGCTGGCAAAATTGGCATTGAGGCGAATGGCTTGGGTGTGGTCTTCGATCGCCTTTCCATATTCTTCCATTTGCGCGTACACCGAACCGCGATTGCTATAGGCAACCGGGTTGTCGGGACTCAGGGCGATCGCCTGCGTGTAATCTTCGACCGCCCCCGCGCGATCGCCGATCGCGGCTTTCGATAACCCCCGATTACTGTAGGCTTTGGCGTTGTTGGCATTGAGTTCGAGGGTGCGCGTACAGTCATCGATGGCGTTTTGATACTGTTTCAGGTTGAAATTCGCCACGCAGCGGTTGTTGTACGCCGCCCAATCGTCGGGATCGAACTCGATCGCTCGGGTACAGTCAGCCACCGCCGCTTCGTACTGAAATAAATTCAACTGAACGCTACAGCGATTGATTAAAGCTTCAACGTTATCGGGTTCGAGGGCGAGAACCTGATTGTAATCTTGCATCGCCCCTTCGTAATCCCCCAAAGCAAATCGCGCCCGTCCTCGGCTGTAGTACGCCTCGGCGTTTTCGGGATCGACGCGAATCGCTTGGGTAAAGTCTGCCATAGCTGCCTGTTTGTTCCCCGCCGCAGAATAGGCTAAGCCTCGATTGAGATAGGGATAAGGGGAGTTAGGATTGTTTAAAATTGCCTGAGTGTAGTCCTGAATTGCCGATTGATAATCCCCCAATTTGTAGGAAACCAAACCGCGATTGTAGTACGCATCGGCATCGTTGGGCGACTGTTGTAACACGCTCGAAAAGTCTTCGATCGCGGCGTCGAGCTGTCCCGAGTCCATATATGCCAAACCGCGATTGTAGTACGCGTCTACGTTGTCGGCATCGTGCTGGATCGCTTGTGTGTAGTCGGCGATCGCGGCATCGTACTCGCCGAGATCGTAACGGAGGTTGCCCCGCTTGTAGTACGCATCGGCATTGGCAGGATTTTTAGCAATCGCGCGATCGAATTCGGCTAACGCTCCCACGCGATCGCCGCTTTCAATTTTGGCGAGGCCGCGACGGTAAAACTCCCGAGAGAGACTCTGACTCGGCCGCAGCCACAGCCACATGGCTCCCCCCGCGATCGCCATCACCACCAAATAGAGAGCTACCAGCTTACCTCGCCATCCCCAGGGTCGCCTCAACCAAGCGATCGCGCCCCCCTCACCTTGGGTTCTCTGACTGCTTTTCGAGTCGCGTTCGTCGGACGCGTCGGCTTTCTCCGTGTCCCCCTCTTCACGCTCGAAACGGTCTACGATCGGCTCTAAGTCTTCTAACACTTCATCGACGGACTGATAGCGTTTGGCTGAGGAATACTCCACCATTTTGTCGATGACGGCGGCCAGATCCTCCGATACCTGAGTTCGCTTGCGCCAGTTCATCTGTCCCGAATCGTCTTGTAACTTGGGCAAGTTGTTCGCCGAAATTCCCGTCAACGCTTGAATGGCGATCGTTCCCAAAGCATAAATATCGCTGTTGTACTGCGGGTTGCCCTGAAACTGCTCGATAGGCATATACACCGGGGTTCCCGCCGCGATCGTTCGGAGGTTATCGTCTTGAGCCAGTTGTTGGCTGAGAGCTTTCACCGAGCCGAAATCGATTAAAATTAGCTCGTTATCGCGGCTGCGACGGATCAAATTGTCGGGTTTGATATCGCGGTGAATGACTTCGCTTTGGTGAACGAACTGAAGGATCGACAATACATCGCGCAGAATTTTCACGACGGCCTCTTCCGAGACGGGCTGACCCGGTAAAATCTCTTCAGTCAGCGGATGGCCGTCGATGTATTCTTTGACCAAGTACAGGCGATCGTCTTCCTCGAAATAGGCCAAAAGTCGGGGAATGCGATCGTGACTGCCCAAACTTTCGAGAGTTTCGGCTTCCTGCTCGAACAGTCGCTTCGCCGTTTGTACCGATTCGACGCCACCTTTAATGGGAGACAGTTGTTTGACCACGCATTTCGGCAATCCCGGCCGGCGGATATCGGCGGACAAAAACGTCTGTCCGAAGGCTCCCGACCCCAAAACTTTAATAATGCGATAGCGTCTGTCTAGAAGTTGACCGATCGAGCGCATGACTTCCCTTGGGACGATATAACCACAAAATGCAATCCCTGAAGTGGCGAGCGTGCGGCACGCCAACACGCAGCGCGATCGCACCTCCTTTGAATTCGGAGTACTTTGGTGGCGTCCGACCTTTTTCTGACGATCGATCTAATCGTTCGAGATCCCTCGAGCGACTGTGCGAACTCGCCTGCGATCGGCGATCGTCAACTCGTCGATCGCGACTCCAACCCCCCGTTTCTTTCCCGATTATATTGCACGATTTTCGACCCGTTAGATAGGTCGTACGCAGCAGCTTTCCGCAATTGTCGCTCTCGTCGCCGCTTTCGCCACAGGCGAACCACCCGCAGCGTCAAGGTATAACTGGCGACACTGGCGACCGCTCCCACCACAATACTGCCGACAAACAAATCTGCCACGACTTCTCCAGTTTCTGAAAGCAGTCCGTCGAGCGAATCCCACTGTGTCAGAGTGGCGTCACGACTCGATCCCAACAGAAACCGTCCGATCTCAAAGTTAATCCAATAAATCGGCAGGTATGTCAGGGGATTGCTAATCCAAGTTCCGGCCGCCGCACAGAGTTTGTGTCCGCGAACCAACACCGCCAACAGAACGCCAACGAGGGTTTGTACGCCAAACAGGGGAAAACATCCGGCGAAGACCCCCGCTGCCACACCGCGAGCGAGGTATTCCGGCGGATCTTGCAAGCGAACTAAGCGCCTGTAATAATAGCGCAGCATTCGCCAACTGCGTTGTCCGAGGCGAGCGAACCACTTGAAAAGTTGAGATAGGAGTGCGTTCGGTCGTATCATTGGGCGAAGTTAAAGGTTCGTTATCAGGGCAAGGGAGCCGGGGAGAAAGGGAGAGGGGGAGAAGGGGAGAGGGGGAGCAAGGGAGAGGGGGAGAAACAGTTATCTGTTTGCTGTCTTCACTGGTGACTGGTGACTGGTGACTGGTGACTGAAACACTGTTCACTGTTCACTGTTCACTGCTCACTGTAAAAGGTTGGTGTTGTCAATTTTTAATTATCGACGTTGATGTCCGAACTGTTTGCACGAGGCGACACGATCGCCGCCATCGCGACGGCTGTGGTTCCCCAACAGGGGAGCGTCGGCATCGTGCGCGTGTCTGGGACGGAGGCGCTATCGTTAGCCAAGCAACTGTTTCGCGCTCCGGGGCGACAAGTTTGGGAAAGTCACCGCATTTTGTACGGAACGGTACGCCATCCCCAGACTCAGACGCTGGTAGATGAGGCCCTGTTGCTCCTTATGTTAGCGCCTCGGTCGTTTACGCGCGAGGACGTGGTGGAATTTCACTGTCACGGTGGGATTATGGCGGTGCAACGGGTGTTGCAGTTGTGTTTGGAAAACGGGGCGAGATTGGCGCAACCGGGAGAGTTTACGTTGCGGGCGTTTCTCAACGGACGCATCGATCTGACGCAAGCTGAAAGCGTGGCGGATTTGGTGGGGGCGAAGTCTGAGGCGGCGGCGCAGTCGGCGTTGGCGGGGTTGCAAGGACGGTTGGCAGCGCCGATTCGCCAGTTGCGAGATCGGTGTTTGGATAGTTTGGCGGAAATTGAAGCGAGGGTGGATTTCGAGGAGGATTTACCGCCGTTGGACGAAGGGGCGATCGCGACAGAGATCGATCGCGTTTTGGCCGAGATCGATCGCATCGAGGCGACGGCGAGTCAGGGGGAACTGTTGAGGACGGGGTTGAAGGTGGCGATCGTCGGCCGTCCCAACGTGGGAAAATCGAGCTTGCTCAATGCTTGGAGTCGCAGCGATCGCGCCATCGTGACGGATTTACCGGGGACGACGCGAGACGTGGTGGAATCGCAACTGGTAGTCGGCGGAATTCCCGTACAGGTGTTGGATACGGCGGGAATTCGCGAGACGGTCGATCGCGTCGAACGGATTGGAGTCGAGCGATCGCGGACGGCGGCGCAACAGGCGGATTTGGTGTTGTTCGTCGTCGATGCGACAACGGGGTGGACTCCAGACGACGATCGCATTTACCAACAAGTCTGTCACCGTCCGGTGGTGGCGATCGCCAACAAAATGGATTTGGTCGAAACTCTGCCCCAACTGCCGATTTCCGAACCGGCGATCGCCACAGCAGCGTCGCAAAACCAAGGGATCGAAGCTCTAGAAGCCGCCATTTTAGAGCGAGTCAACGCGAACCGCTTACAGGCGGCGAATCTCGATTTCAGTATCAACCAACGTCAGGCGGCGGCGTTAACGCGAGCGAAAGTGGCGTTGCAGCAAGTGCGACAAACCATCGACGAGTCACTGCCGCTAGACTTCTGGACGATCGACTTACGAGGGGCGATTCGGGCGTTGGGAGAAATTACCGGAGAAGAAATTACTGAATCGGTTCTCGATCGCATTTTCAGCCGTTTCTGTATTGGTAAATAAGCTGAAGGGTTGACCGCTTCCGTTGGGGCTGTCGGAAGACCGACGGTCGAGAAACAACGGGTGCGGTAGGACTCGAACCTACGACTCGCTGCTTAGAAGGCAGCTACTCTATCCACCTGAGTTACGCACCCAACCGAATGGGGTTAAAAATTCACACAATCCAGAGTTATAATACCATGCTTTCTGTTCTCCGAGCAAGAGGAAAGTGTGAAACTGCCCGAGAGTGAGACGGACAGGAGCAACCCTCAACTGTTTCCCCGTGTCCTGCTGAAGCCTCCTCGTCTTCCCCTCAAGATCCCAATAACAAATCGAACAAGCCGTTGTCGAGTTCGTAACCGAGCATTTGCGCCATCGACTGCACCCGAGCGCGATTGGGAAGACCTTGCTGCGAGAGCCAATTGGCGATCGTAAAGATTTTGTTCATTAAAAAGATTTCTAGAGCTTCCGGGTTATACTGAACGCCCTCCGTGCGGTGGAACTCATGAGGGACGAGCATCGCGGCGTAGCGAGCCAGTTCGCCGTGTTTCCAGTCGAGGAAAATTGGCAACCAGGGATAGCGAGCGTCGAGCCGTACGAACCACAGGCGAATTTCAGGAATTTCTGACAGTTCGCGGGGATCGCTAGGATCGCGAGGAAAGTCGATCGCAAAGCGTAACGACTGCTCGGCTTGTTCGATCGCCTCTCGGTTGGCAATCGGTTCGATGGCGGCGATCGCCGCAGATAAGTCCAATTTTGCGATCGCCGTCGCGTCGAGGTGAATTTCAGTGGTCATAGCAGCACGAAGGTCGAAAATTTCCGAAAACGGTCTTTGATAGGGTTTTTAAATACCCTACTCGATCGCAGTTCTGTTTCGCTACCCAGTCAGCGCGATCGCAGACGCCTGACAAACCTCTACGATAGAATAAAAGAAAACAGAGCGATGCGAACGTTCCCTGTATAAAACAATTTTCCAACTCGGTCAGGACTTCTTTAAAATTAAGTCGAACCGAAAAGGAAGACTGACAGCTTACGATAAAAGCACACGAACTTTACTGTTGAGAGCCAACCATTCAGACTGATGAAACATGAGGCGGTCGCTGTGAAACCCATTCGATCCTTACAAGACGCGCTCGAACGATGCCAGGCATTAGGCATGAGACTGAGCCGCCAGCGTCGATCGATCTTAGAACTACTGTGGGAGGTTCCCGATCACCTCTGCGCGCGGGACATCTACGACCGACTGAGTCGCTCTGGGAAAGAAATCGGTTACACCTCCGTTTACCAAAATTTAGAGGCGCTATCGAGTCAAGGCATTATTGAATGTATCGAACGGTCTGACGGTCGCTTGTACGGCAATATCAGCGACTCTCACAGCCACGTCAACTGTCTCGATACGCAACAAATTGTGGACGTATTCGTCGAACTTCCGCCAGAATTGCTTGCCAAAATCGAATCGGAAACGGGAATCCAAATTACCGACTACCGTATCGATTTTTACGGATATAAATCCCAGGATCGGGTATCGGAAACCGAGAAAACCGAAACTCAACCTGAAACGACATCCGATCGCAGCCAGAGCGATCGCGTTTCCCTCTCTGAAGACTTATCCGAAGAGGCGATCGCGTCTTAAGGCAAACGTCAATTTCCCGCAAAATTCGGATAAAATACACCCCGGTTTTCCCCAAAACCGGGAATTTTTGTAGGTCGATGTGTGTGGGCGGTGCGTGACGCAATAGAAGAATTGTTGACATACTCACCGGGCTGAAGCCGGGCGTGATTCTTGACGGTTCGACGCAACGTGCTACCGAAGTAGTCTTACGGTCGCTCCCCGTCCGTTTTAGGTCGTGCCGATGCCCCATGCCGACCATTTCTATGTTTCTCGCCGCGTTCTTGTCTCGGTC
>NZ_JAQNCQ010000103.1:0-17947 GCF_028368005.1 Geitlerinema sp. CS-897
TGTGGAAGGTTTAAACAACAAGTTAAAGCTGATTAAACGCAAAGCTTATGGATTTCGTAATTTCTGCAACTTTGAGCTTAGGAGTCAGCTTTCTATGATTTTTTCAGATTGATTCTGCATCTTAAGTTCGGAAGAGCCGAATATCACCGCCTAATTGAATTGAATTTTTTCAAGAAAAGCGATCGCATTGAATTAATTCGAGGAGAATTGGTGGAAAGAGTAAATAAAAGAAGTCGATATTCTGCCTATTGCTTAAACTTTTTAGAAGAATTAAGTATAGTTTTAAAAGGACAAGCTAGGATTTTTTGTCAATTTCCAATCGAAATATCTAATTATAATGTCTTGAAGCCTGATTTTGCAATCTCAGGGATAGACTATTACAACTTTACTAGCTCCGTACAACTCGAAGATATTTTATTAGTAACTGAGATTGCAGACTCATCGCTACAAACCGATTTCGAGTTGAAGCGCCTTCTTTACGCAGAAGCTAATATAAAAAACTATTGGGTTTTGAACGTAGTTGCAAATCGCCTTGAAATTCATAAAAAACCATTTAAAATATCTGAAAATAGATTTGATTACTGCGATCGCCAAATCATATTACCCGGATCGACGATTGCTGTTCTAGGATTCGAGGATTTACAATTAGAGTTATCTTCAATTTTCTTGAACGATCCCGATCCAGAATTATTAGTGAGGCTAGATATGTTCACCAACAAAAAGTTTTCTATCAAAGAATACCATCGTTTAATAGACTTAGAATTTTTAAAAGAGGGCGATCGCATTGAATTAATTCGAGGAGAATTGGTGGAAATGGCAGCTAAAGGGAAACACCACGCAGTCTGTTGTAGCAATTTAAATCGTCTGTTGTGGCAAATTGTTAGCGATCGCGCGATCGTTCGCTGTCAAGATCCTATCGAACTTCCCAATCTCAGCGAACCCGAACCGGATTTTGCGATCGTGAGAATGCGCGAAGATAACTATCTTAAAACTCATCCCCAACCGGAAGATATTTTCCTCGTTATCGAAATTGCTGACTCTTCACTACAGTTCGATCGCGAGGTTAAACTTCCCGTTTACGCCGAAGCTGGAATCGAGAACGTTTGGATTTTTAACTTAATTGGCGATCGCCTCGAAACCTACACGCAACCTTGCCGAATGTCGTCAGGAGAGTTTGAATACCGAAACATCCAAATCTTTTTACCTGAAGATACGGTTGCATTGCCTAGATTTGAAGATTTAAAATTAGAACTGTCTCGAATTTTTCCAAATCGTCCAACTACCGATAGACCCTAAATTTAAAAATGTTAGCTACTAAAAAATTTTCGATCGAAGACTACCACCGCCTAATTGAGTTAGGTTTTTTCAAGGAGGGCGATCGCATTGAATTAATTCGAGGAGAATTAGTGGAAATGGCAGCTAAAGGCAAGCGTCATACGGTGTGTTGTATGAATTTACTAGAAGAATTAGCCATTCTTCTCAAAGGAACAGCGAAAATTCGCTGTCAAGATCCTATCGAACTTCCCAATCTCAGCGAACCCGAACCGGATTTTGCGATCGTGAGAATGCGCGAAGATAACTATCTTAAAACTCATCCACAACCGGAAGATATTTTCCTCGTTATCGAAATTGCTGACTCTTCACTACAGTTCGATCGTGAGGTCAAACTTCCCGTTTACGCCGAAGCTGGAATCGAAAACGTTTGGATTTTCAACTTAATTAGCGATCGCCTCGAAACCTATACTCAACCCGATCGAATGCCAACGAAAAAATTTGAATATCGCCAACGCCAAATCTTTTTACCCGAAGACACGGTGATATTACCCAATTTTTTCAATAGCAATTTAGATTTATCGACAGTATTTCCGCAAGAAATATAACAAAGTAATCGGATCGGAGATCGAGTCTTTTCATTACAGTTGACTGAGACGCAAAAATTATTGGATATCCGATTTAAGTTTCTCTCTTTCTTTTAAAATTCGCTTAGCTTCTTCTTCTCCCTTTTCTGTGGTGATTAACCAGGCTACTTCACCAATGCTCGGACATCTTCCCAACTCATCCCATTCCATTTTGATTTTAAAAACGATCGAATCAACATCAAATTTCCATATTTTAAATTCTAGATTTTTGTTTTTTTTATGCTCAAAAAATAGGCGATGAATATCAGTTTTATTGATGTCAAATAATTCTTTTTCACAATGTTCTGGCTCTTTATTTTTGACATTTTCAAACATTCCGACTTGCATAGACCCAGTTTCAAGTATTTCTCGAATTGCATCGAGAGTCAGAACTTGTATTTCTTGATAGTTTTCATCGGGTTCTAGGCTGAACTCCCCAATAATCTGCCATAATCCAACATAATCTTCTGTCCCTTCAATGATGAAGTCTTCCCAAAAACTGTACTTCATGACTATCACCTATAAATTGAATTTTGGTAATCGCGTCATCTCGCTACCATTTTAATGCGAACATTAATATTAGCTATCTGACTTTAATTTCGCTCTTTCTTTTAAAATTCGCTTAGCTTCCTCTTCTCCTTTATCTGTCAATACTAACCAGGCGTCTAAGCCTAGATATACGGCTTTATCGAGTTCGGGCGATCGGCTTATCTGGCTTGACTCTTCCCACTGCATTCTAAGTATTTCTATGGATTCGTCAATATTTAATCCCCATGACTCGTGACCATTGCTAGTATAGTTTAAATCGCCTATCTCCATCAGCCCAGATTCAAGTACTTCTCGCAAAGTGCTAAGAGTGATTGATTTTAATTCTTGCTTGCTTTTATCTTCATTTTCCTCATAAACATCTCTAGAAATTTCTCGTACATCAATATAGTCTGGGAGCATCCCATTTCGGCAATTATAGATAAGCAGCTACTATTGAGAATACTGGCTTGCCTCTCACAGAGACGAATTCACCTACGTCTTGAAACGATTTTCAACAATCAATTGTCATGTATCTTCCAAAACGGGATGCTCCCTATAGTCTTCTAGTCCTTCAATGAGATAGTCGTCCAAGAAATTATATTTGTATTCCATGATTATCCTTTCACAATTGAACTTTGTTTTCCAGTTTAGGTGTATTAAAATTGCTAATGTCCGTGGTTGTATTGGTATGATGTCGCTGACATTAGATAACTGTTTTAAACAGGAAATGGAGCATTGAATGTCTACCTACGATCGCATCTATCAAATCGTTCGTCAAATTCCCCCCGGACGAGTTGCCACCTACGGACAAATCGCAACCCTAGCCGACTTACCCGGACAAGCCAGACTCGTGGGTTACGCACTCTATCGCGTCGATCTGGCAAATTCCGACGTACCCTGGCATCGGGTTATCAATGCTAAAGGCTGTGTTTCTCATTCACCACAGCGACGAGGAACCGATTACCACCAACAAGCACTTTTGGAAGCCGAAGGAATTGAATTTGACGAGTCGGGAAAACTCAACTTGAAACAGTATCTTTGGCGATCGCCTCCGACTTCAACTTCAGTTTAAAGGGTGTCTGGATCTTCTCCCAATTCTCGCAGTCGTGCCGCCAGTCGTTCGGCGCGTTGTTGTGCCTCTTCAGCTTGTTGCTGTGCCTCTTCAGCTTGTTGCTGCGCCGCTTCTTCAGGAAGTGGGACGACGTTACCCTCCGTATCGTAAAACCGCAGCCAGATCGCCGTTTCTCGAGCGATCGTTCCCTGCCAAGTTCCCAGCCAAAATCCGAGCGTTTCGCACCACAACCAACCATTTTCTTGAGGTTCGAGGGGTTGGTAGTTAAACTGTTTGTCGAGTTGCCAACCTTCGAGAGAATTTTCGTCGAAGGGATCGTAAATAAAATAATTGCGCGTGTGGAAGGTTTGTGAGTACAACTCTTTTTTAACCCCGCGATCGACCTTGGCTGTCGAAGGCGACATTAACTCGACGATAACATCAGGATAGCGTCCCTCTTCTTCCCAAATCACCCAACCCTGGCGCGATCGCGTTCCGTCTACGTTCAACACCACGAAAAAGTCCGGTCCGCGAAAATCTCGATTCAGCGCCTGCTGGCGACTGTAGTAGACGAACATATTGCCGCCAGTGAAATAGTCGTCGCGATCGCGCCAGGCTTGCTGTAGCGATCGAATCAACAGATTCATGGCGATGCGGTGTCGGTTGCTTTCCAAGGGTTCCCCGTCATCGAAAATCAAATCCGTCGGTGGCGTCGGATGCCAATCTTCCAACCTCTCGGCTAGAGGGAGTTGAGGCGGTGTCGCGTTGCCTGACATAATATCGTCCCTCGATCGCTCGTTTTCTCGAGTTTAGCGCGATCGCCTCTCTCGCAATCTCTCTAAGGATAGGTTTCGTCGAGGCATTCGGTCTGTCATACTGCCATCAGGAAGACTCCGAAACGCTTCCGCAATCGAGAATCTCTGCGATCTTGCGACTTAAAATCAGGAGTAGGTTAAAGCATGGACACGATAGAAGCGATTCGATCGCGCCGCTCTGTCAAACATTACGATCCCAACCACGAAATGAGTCAGGAGGAGATCGACAAGCTGCTTTCCCTGGCGATGTTGTCTCCGACCGCATTTAACATTCAAAATTGGCGGTTCCTCGTGGTTCGCGATCGCCAACTGCGCCAAAAAATTCGCGAAGTGGCTTGGAATCAAGCGCAGGTGACAGATGCCTCGCTGCTCGTAATTCTCTGTGCCGATCTCAAATCCTGGGCCGAACAGCCAGAACGCTACTGGCGCAACGCACCACAAGCAGTTCGAGATTTTCTCCTTCCGGCGATCGCTCAGTATTACGACGGTCGAGAAACCGTACAGCGAGACGAAGCCATGCGCTCTTGTGGCATCGCCGCACAAACGATTATGCTCGCGGCGAAAGCGATGGGGTACGATTCCTGTCCGATGGACGGGTTTGACTTCGAGAAAGTGGCCGAGTTGGTTCGTCTTCCCGAAGACCACGTTATTTCGATGTTCGTCGTCGTCGGAAAAACCGTACAGGAAGCGCGGCCTCGTGGCGGACAGCTTCCCATGGAAGACGTGGTCGTGTTCGATCGCTTTTCCTAAACCGATCTCGCACCATGAAGCAGGATAGAAGCCTGCGTCGCGACTGGGTTGTCCTCTCGTTCACTGCCGACTCAAACTCAGATGACTTCAACTCTTTCTCCCCACTTACTTTCTCCTTTTAATATGGGAGATCTATCGCTGAAAAACCGCGTCGTCATGGCTCCCCTAACGCGAGCGCGAGCGGGAATCGAACGGATGCCGAACGCACTCATCGCCGAACACTACCGACAACGAGCCTCGGCGGGATTGATTATCAGCGAAGCCGTGGCGATTTCCACTCAGGCTCTCGGCTGGGAGCGATCGCCAGGAATCTACACCGACGCACAAGCTGAAGCCTGGAAACCCGTCGTCGAAACAGTTCACAGCCAAGGAACGCCGATCTTTTTCCAGCCGTGGCATTGCGGACGCGCCTCTCACAGCAGCTTTCACCCAGAAGAAGGACTGTCCGTCGCGCCGTCTGCCATTCCCATTAATTACCCTTACATCGACACGCCAATCGGGCCGCAAGACCACGAAACGCCTCGTCCCCTAGAAACTGAAGAAATCGGACAGGTCGTTGAAGATTACCGCCAGGCGGCGATTCGCGCGAAAGCGGCCGGGTTCGACGGCATCGAAGTAGACGGCTCTAACGGCTATCTCATCGATCAGTTTTTACAGTCGAAAACCAACCACCGCCGCGATCGCTATGGGGAAAGTTTGGAAAACCGCTTTCGCTTGCTGCGCGAAGTCCTCGAAGCGACGATGTCGGTATTTCCCGCCAACCGCGTCGGCGTGCGGATTTCTCCCAACGGCAACTTTAACGATATGGGATCGCCGGACTACCGCGAAACGTTTCTCTACGTTGCCAAACAATTGAACTCATACGGTTTGGCCTATCTCCACGTCATCGACGGGTTGGGTATCGGCTTTCACGAACTCGGCGAACCCATGACGCTGGCAGAGTTTCGGCAGGTGTTCGACGGGCTGTTGATGGGGAACTGCGACTATACCCAGGAAACGGCAGAGGCGGCGATTCGCGAAGGAAATGCCGATCTGATCGCCTTCGGACGGCTGTATATGAGCAATCCCGATTTGGTGGAACGCTTCGCCAACGGTTGGGACTTGAATCCTCTTCCGGATAAGTCGATTTGGTATTCGCCGGGAGAAAAAGGATACACGGATTTTCCAACCTATCGAGAGGCCGAAACCACTTAGGTATCGAGCCTCGTCGTTAACTGGAGATGCGAGTGAAGCACAGCGATCGCACCTTCTAAGCAGGCGTTTTGTCCTGCGCCACCCTTTGTTGTCCTTTGATTCAAACGATTCAAACTCAGATGACTTCGACTCTCTCTACCCACTTACTTTCCCCTTTTAATATGGGAGATCTATCCCTGAAAAACCGCGTCGTCATGGCTCCCCTGACGCGATCGCGAGCGGGGATCGAACGGATGCCGAACGCACTCATGGCAGAATACTACCAACAACGAGCCTCGGCAGGGTTGATTATCAGCGAAGCTACCGTCATCTCCACTCAGGCGATCGGTTGGCAACAATCGCCAGGAATCTATACCGACGCACAAGCGAAAGCCTGGAAACAAGTCGTCGAAGCCGTTCGCAGCCGGGGAACGCCGATGTTTCTGCAACTGTGGCACTGCGGACGTGCCTCTCACAGTAGCTTTCACCCCGAAGACGGACTTCCTGTCGCGCCGTCTGCGATTCGCCTCGACGACGACTACATCCACACGCCGACGGGGAAGCAGGATCTCGAAACCCCTCGCGCCTTGGAAACCGAAGAAGTCGAACAGGTCGTTGAAGATTACCGAAAAGCAGCCGAACGTGCGAAAATGGCGGGGTTCGATGGCATCGAAATTCACGGTGCCAACGGTTATCTGATCGATCAGTTTTTACAGTCGAAAACCAACCACCGCAGCGATCGCTATGGGGGAAGTTTTGAAAATCGCTTTCGCTTTCTTCGCGAAATTGTCGAAGCCACAACTTCGGTGTTTCCTGCCAACCGCGTCGGCGTGCGGATTTCTCCCAACGGCGACTTTAACGATGTGGGATCGCCGGACTACCGAGAAACCTTTCTCTACGTGGCGCAACAGTTAAATGCCTATGGTTTGGCCTATCTCCACGTCATGGACGGTTTGGAATTCGGCTTTCACGAACTCGGCGAACCCATGACGCTGGCGGAGTTTCGGCAGGTATTCGACGGGCCGTTAATGGGAAACTGCGGCTACACCCAGGAAACGGCAGAGACGGCGATTCGCAAGGGAAATGCCGATCTGATTGCCTTCGGACGACCCTACATCAGTAACCCCGATTTGGTAGAGCGCTTTGCCAACGGCTGGGAACTGAACCCTCCGGCAGATATGTCAGTGTGGTACTCGTTCGACGAGGAAGGATACACCGATTTTCCAATGTATCAGAACGGGAAAAACACTTAAGTTAGAACGCAGTCGATCGTTTGTAGACGAAATAGCCTTTACAGCAGTTTAAAAAACTGCTTTTTTTGTTTTATACACGCTCGAATACCTGAAAACGATGTGAATTTTTCCTGAGAGAGTGACAAGCTCAATGGCAAAGATTCAGGGCTCTTCCGACATTGGTATGTGAGGTAAATGCCTGTAACCTCGATCTGGAAAGGGATTTCGCGATTTGAGTCCCCTTTTTATACAGTTTAGCGAAAAATCCTGCCCTGTAAGGGTTTCAGCTATTTTTTGCATAGTAAGTTCGGAAGAGCCAGATTCAGGGAAAGAATCTGTCTGTTTTTTTTGAATATAGATATTTGTACGTTGGTGTGTTCCCGCCGTTCTCGCTTTAGATTTCGAGAGTGTTAAACGACATTTTTTAGACGTTCGATAACTTGTGCTTTATAGGCTTTAAAACCCAAATTCTCCAAAGTTAAATTTTGGAGTCCTCGGAATTGGTTAATTTGAAGTTGTGTGAGATGTTTCATAAAGACAACTTCAGATTGGTGAATTCTGTAACCTTTGGGGTGGATGAATTCCACCCCACAACAGGCGATTACGACTCCTTCTTCTCCTTCGGTTTGAACGTCGAAGAAACATAGAGTTCCTTCAACTGCTTCTTATCCACAGGCGAGGGCGCGTCGGTTAACAAACAGCGGGCTTGTTGCGTTTTCGGGAAGGCGATGACATCGCGAATCGATTCTTCTCCTGCTAACAACATCACCAAACGATCTAACCCATACGCAATTCCGGCGTGGGGCGGCGTTCCATACTCAAAGGCTTCCATCAAGAAACCAAATTTCTCGTTAGCTTCTTCCTGGGATAAACCAATGGCTTCAAATACCTTTTCTTGAATTTCTCGCTGGTAAATCCGCAGGCTTCCCCCGCCGATTTCGTTTCCGTTCAACACCAAATCGTAAGCTAACGCACGCGCCGTTTTGAGGTCGTTCAAATCCTCGGGATTGGGGGCTGTGAAAGGGTGGTGTAAGGCTTCGAGACGCTTCTCGTCGGCGTTCCACTCGAACATGGGGAAATCGGTAATCCACAGCAGGTTCATTTTGCTGTCGTCAACCATGTTTAACTCGCGAGCGATGACTTGACGCAGGCGATCGAGAGTTTTGTTGACCGTATCTGCATCCCCCGCCCCAAATAGCAGCAAATGTCCAGTTTCGGCGTCGGTTCGCGTTAACAACTCTTGGCGTTGTTCGTCGCTGAGGTTGTCTTTAATCGCGCCGATGGTATCGATTTCTTCGCCCTCTTTGACGCGGATGTACGCCAACCCTTTCGCCCCGGCTTCAGCGGCTTCTTTAAACAAGTCACCACCGGGTTTGATGCGGACGTTGGAAATGAGTTTGCTGGCGTTGGGAATTGGTAAAGCTTTGACGATTCCGCCGGATTTGACCGCACCGGAAAAGACTTTGAAGCCGGAATCTTTCATCAAATCCGACAAGTCTACCAGTTCCAATCCGTAACGGGTATCGGGGCGATCGCTTCCGTAGCGATCGAGCGCGTCTTGATAGGTCATCCGGGGGAACGGACGGGGAAGATCGATCCCTTTCACCGCCTTATAAATATGGGCGACGAGTTTTTCGTTCAGGTCGATAACTTCATCGTAGGACATGAAACTCATTTCCATGTCCAACTGCGTAAATTCCGGTTGTCGGTCGGCGCGAAGGTCTTCGTCGCGGAAACAACGGGCGATTTGGTAGTAGCGATCGCACCCCGACACCATCAACAACTGTTTGAACAATTGTGGCGACTGGGGAAGTGCAAACCAGTCCCCCGGATTGACGCGACTCGGTACCAAATAATCCCGCGCCCCTTCCGGTGTCGATTTCGTCAAAATTGGCGTTTCGACTTCCAGAAATCCTTCTTCATCTTCCAAAAAACGACGCATGGCTTTAATCGTTTCGTGGCGAAGTTTGATGTTATTCGCCATGCGATCGCGCCGCAAGTCCAGATAGCGGTATTTCAACCGTAACTCTTCCCGCACGTTTTCCGCTTCGGCGGTACTCACTTGGAACGGAAGCTGTTTGCGGACGCTGTTGAGAAGTTCGATCGTCTCAGCGTAAACTTCCACCTCTCCCGTGGGGAGTTTCGGGTTGAGGGACTCTTCGGGACGTTCGTAAACCGTTCCCGTGACGCGGACGACGTACTCGTTGCGAAGCGCGTCCGCTTGTTTGTATGCTTCAGGGGTACGTTCCGGGTCGCCGACGATCTGAACGACGCCAGTGCGATCGCGCAAATCCACAAAAATCACGCCCCCGTGATCGCGGCGACGATCGACCCAACCGCAGAATGTTACTGTTTTGCCGATGTGTTCTTTTCGGACAGTGCCGCAATAGTGGGTTCGCATAGTGGAAACAGTGGGATTAACGCGCTAGGACAAAACTGGAAAACTTTACCATTATGCAGCATGGAGGCGTTATCAGTGAAGCGTGAAGAGTGGAGAGTGGTAGGGTGCGTGACTTGAAAAACTGGGTGTCGATCGCGAGACCGATCGACCGTCACGCACCGCCAATGTACACCGCCAACAGACAAGGATGCGTGACACGGCCGCAAAATCTTGAGTGTAGACCCGAAATTGACAACTTTCTGCGTCACGCCCCAACGCCTCGTCTCATTCGCCCATCATCTCATTCGCTAACGATGGTTTCGCACAGCGGAGGGTTTCGATCGATGCCAGCCAAAATTGTTTCTATTGTACTGCTTTCAATATTTCTCGCCACGGGGTGCGCCTCAGACGAAACTGTCGAAACCCCAAGTTCTACACCGTCCCCAACGGATTCGCCAAATTTACCAAATTTACCAAATTCACAAAACTCGTCTGAGACGACGCCAAGTCCCACTTCAGTCGCAAAAGTCATTTCGACGGCGAAATTATCTCCCGAAGCGATCGCGATTCAAGTTTCCGACCTTCCCGAACCCTACCACACCGAAAGCGCCTCCAATCCGCCGCGAGTGGTTCCGATTCCCGAAAATCCCGTTTTGAACGTTCCCCCCGGATTTCAAGTCAACGTCTTCGCGGAGAATTTAGAGAGTCCGCGATGGCTGGCGTTGACGCCGACGGGGGAAGTGTTAGTGACGGAAACCCCCGAAACGCGAATTCGTTGGTTGAAGGATACCGACGGCGATGGCGTCGCCGACGAAACGGGAATTTTCGCCGATGCAGACGACGGACTGTATATTCCCTTCGGGATGGCGTTTGCGGGGGACTCTTTTTATGTCGGAAACACCGATGCGGTCATTCGCTTTTCCTATACCGAGGGTCAAAAAGAAATTTCGGGAGAATTCGAGAAAATCGCCGACCTCCCCGGACAAGGATACCGCCAGCATTGGACGCGAAACGTGGTGGTTTCCCCAGACGGTGATAAATTGTATGTTTCGGTTGGGTCGCGATCGAACGTCAGCGAAGAACCGCTTCCTCGCGCCTCCGTCATGGAGATGAATTTAGACGGGTCGAACGCGCGAGTGTTCGCCTCGGGGTTGCGAAATCCCGTCGGATTAGATTTTCACCCACAAACCGGAGAACTCTACACCGCCGTCAACGAACGGGATGGGTTGGGGGACGACCTGGTTCCTGACTATCTTACGCGAATTCGCGAGGGAGAATTTTACGGCTGGCCTTACGCGTATTTGTCGCCGAATTTCCTCGATCCCCGACATACCCAAGCCAACGGAGAAAGCACCAACCCAGATTTAGCGGCGCAAACTCAAACCCCAGACGTACTGTTTCAGTCCCATTCGGCGGCGTTGGGGTTACAGTTTTACGATGGCGAAACCTTCCCCGAGAGATATCGTAACGGCGCGTTTGTGGCGTTTCGGGGAAGTTGGAATCGCGATCGCGGGACGGGATACAAACTCGTATTCGTTCCCTTCGACGAATCCGGTCGTCCCCTGGGGACTTACGAAGATTTCCTGACGGGATTTCTCCTCGACCCCAGCGTTCCCACAACTTGGGGTCGTCCGGTGGGGGTGTTAGTGTTACCAGATGGGAGTTTGTTATTTACCGAAGAAGCCAACAACCGCATTTACCGAATTCAGTACGTTGGGGAAGCGGTGTCTGAAGTGCGGTAAGGGAAACGCGATCGAATTTTTAGCAATTCGCCCCGATCGCCTGACAAATCTCGCGTACATCGCATAAGATTGCCTTAGAACTGAAGGATTGAGAGCCGTTTTCCAACGCACTTTCTTAAATAGTTCGCGATGGAGCGACAATCGCACTCAATTCAGACTATAGCAATCCTAAATGGTTTGCGGAAACAGATCGGCTGAAAACCCCATACCGTAACGATCTATCCTGAAAACAAGCCGAAAACGAAGTCGTACTGCTATAGACTTTGATTCAGTTGGAGTTAATTTTGCGATCGCGCTGAGAGGTCGAGTGCCTTCATGAACAGTTTGAAACGAACGACTTATCGTTTGGGATCGTCGCTGAGAAAATTCAGGGCGAGCTTGGGATATCCAATTAACGAAAAGTTGTTTCAATTATGTGGACTACAACGCTCTGGAAATCACGCCGTTATTAATTGGATTATTTCCCAAAAACCTCTCAAAACTTGCTTCATTAATGGCATTTTTCCTCAACACAATCCCTGGTATAAAAACTGGGGGCTTTTTTATCACAATTTTGAATACTGGCCGAGCGATCGCGATAAGTCAGGAGCGCTAGTTGCCAAAGAACTCTTGCTTTGTTCTTACGAAAATCGATCGCTTGAAGAAATATCCAAAAATCAAGACTACTTAAATTCCCATGTCGGGAAAAGCCAAGATCGCTACTCACTGCTAATCCTGCGAGATCCCTACAATACCTTTGCAAGTTGGTTGAAAGCCGATTGGGAAATCACGCCGGAGATTATCGATCTATGGAAATCTTACGCGAGAGAGTTCCTTGGAGAAACGCAATATTTACCCGATCGCAAAGTCATTATCAATTTTAACCACTGGTTTCTCGATCGAGAATACCGTCATCAACTCGCCCGAAATCTCGATTTGCAATTCACAGATAATGGATTAGATACTATTACTCACCACGGAGGAGGAAGTTCCTTTGACAAGCAAAGTTTGGACGGCAAGGCGAGGAATTTGAAAGTTTTAGAACGGTTTCAAAACTTTATCCACGACCCGGCTTATCTCGAAATTTTCAAAGATCGAGAACTGCACGAGTTGTCCACAGAAATTTTCGGTAAAATCGCAGGAACGGAAACGATCGCCCGCTAAATGGATGTCAACGTCGCGTCCACCACAAAATCGCACTGGCGGCGAACCCGATAACTGGAAACGTGACTAACGCCGTCCACCCGAGAAGTCGCGCCTGTCGGGGCGTCATGGCAATATTGCGATCGACATCTTCTCGCGGACGAACCGACAGCGTTTCTTCCGTCTCGGGATTCAGCCATTCCACCGCGTTGAGGAAAAAGTCGCCGTTGAGTTGTCCGTCGAAAAACGCATCGGTCGTAAAGTCGGAGTCGCCGACGACCACCAATCGCGCCTCGGGAACGGTTTCTTCAGAATCTTCCGTTTCAGAATCTTCCGTTTCAGCCGTCTCGGTATCGGGAGACGCAGTCGGTTCGGGAGTTGCTTCAGTTTCGGGGGGTTCTGCGTCCGCCTCGGCGTTCTCCTCAACTGTTTCTTCTGTGGTCGCTTCCGGCGTTTCTATTTCGGCCTCGGCGTTTTCAGCGGCCGGTTCTTCAGCGTTAGTCTCTTCAGACGTTTCCGCTTCAGTGTCCGTTTCGGTTTCTGAATTCTCTTCCCCTTCCGTCGTGGGTTCGGGGGTTTCTTGAGGTTCCGGCGTTTCCAGTTTTCGACTCGACGCCACCGCCAACACCAGCGGTCCGGGGCGGTCTTCTTCAGGATTCAATTCCCAATCGGGGCCTTCGTCGATATTCTGTTCGGCCCAACTCGCATTACTGGTAAACAGCAGCGGCGAGGTGTCGATTCCCTCCACGTCGTCGTATTGCATCGGACGCACGACGGGAAACAGGGAGTAATTGCGCCCGAAATCTGTCGTAATCGGATGGGTTCCGTAGTCGATGACGAGGGGGGCTGCGGGGCCGAAACCTTGAACCCAGCGTTCGGGGTCGATGGCGATGCGATCGTCTAAGGTTACGCCCCAAGCCTCGAGAAAGTCCGTCAAACCGGGGTCGGTATTGGGATCGATGAGGAGTAACACGCCGCCGCCGTTGTCGAGATAAGCTTGTAAGGCTTGAATTTCTGGGTCGAAGAGTTCCTCAGTCGGGCCGGCGACGATAACGACAGACGCATTGTCGGGAACGCTTCCGGCTTCGATGAGGTTGAGGGGTTCGACGAGGGCGTTTTGGTCTTCGAGGGCGCGAACGGCTTTAGACAGGGAATCTTCGCCACCGGGGACGATGGGAAGTTCGCCGTGACCCTGAAGAAAATAGACGGTGAAGCGATCGCCGCGGTAGAGTTGGGCGAGGCGGTTCGTCAGTTTGGCTTCGGAGAGCGGTTCGACACCGACGGTTTGCACGTACTGGCGTCGTTCGCCTGCGGTGAGGTAGACATCGCCGATTTGTCCGACGTTAAACTCCTGTACTAAGCCGGGATTCGTTTGCGGATCGACGTATTCGTACTCGAACTGTTGGGGGGCTAACCGTTCGTAGTTTTCGAGAAGGGCGGTATCCGTGGCGCTAGGTTGGTTACCGAACACCCACACTTTCACGGGTTCGTCCAGATTTCGCAGGATTTCTTGGGTTTGGGGGGCGAGGGTAAACCGTTGGGTTTCGGTCAAGTCGAAACGGGCGGAGGTGCGAACGGCCAGAACGTTGACGATTCCTAAGATAACGAACACGGAGAGGGTGGCGAAGAGGGCGTTCGTTCCCGCTTCGGTCGATCGCTGCTTCCAAAAACCCCGACTAAACTGTCCTTGGTAAATCAGCCAAATTCCCAACAGAACGATTCCCACGATTAGCAGTATGGCGGGAACGGGAACCCAAACGCCAGAGACACCCCCGGCGGACAATCCGGCGACGCCGAGAAACAAGCCCAGCCAGAGTAAGGCGTTCCAGTATTTTTGAAGGAAATCGCGCATAAGAAAAGTCGTTCGCCTGTGAGTTAGCTACGTTGGAAGCGCAGGGCTTCGATCGACTGTGCGGTGAGAAAGATCCCCAGAAAGATGTAACTCGCAAACAGAATTATACTACTGGTATCGACGATTCCTTGGACGAGCGTGTTGTAGTTTTCTAGAAGTGAAAGATGTCCTAAGGCTTCGCCAAACGCACCACCGATGTTTTCCGCGATGAGGTTTATCACCCATAAAAAGAGAATTAGGGCAAAGGTGAGAACGGCCGAGAGAATGGTGCTATCGGTTAGGGAGGAGACGAACATTCCCAAAGACAGCACGCTGGCCGCCAGCAAAATTAATCCCAAGTGTCCGAGAAGGGGAATCGTCGGTGGAAACGGCGGTTCTGCACTGCTGAAGGTTATGGCTTCGTAGAGGAGTAGCGGGGCGGTCAGGGTGGCGTAAAAGGTGACGACGCCGAGGAGTTTTCCCGTGGCGACAGCCCAGTTATAAAGTGGAGAGGTAGCGAGCAGTTCTAGCGTTCCTCGTTTTCGTTCTTCGGCGTAGAGTCCCATCGATAAAATGGGAAGAATAAATAAGGAAAGTGATGCGATCGTGCTGAGGAAAAACTGCATGAATTGATAAGGAACGTCGATGGGTGGGGCTTCGACTCCCATTTGACTTTCCATTGCAGTTTGAGCGGCGACTTGTGCGAGAATTCCTCGTTGGGGATCGAGGAGAATGGTCACGAAAAAGAAGCCTGCAATGAGCCAGAAAATTCCAGCAATTGCCATTGCTAGGGGAGACACGAAATAGCTTTGAAGCTCTTTTCGATAGATTGCGATAATGTTTGATAAGACTTGCTTCATAATTTCAAAGGTTTTATAAAATTTACGATCGCTCGATTGATTTAAACAATTTGAGATCGAAAGCTTAGGTTGACTTAAAATTCAATCCAAGCATTAAGCCTCAGATTTTGAGGTATCGTTTTCATCTTCATCGGAGAAATCGCTAACGTCGCGGTCGTCACTTGTTTCGTTGTGGGTTGTGTCGGAGATTTGGGACGGTTCGCCTTCTGGGGCGATCGCGATCGTAGATGTCGCGTCCGACAAGTCGGGACCCGACGATTCAGCTCCAGCCACGGAGACCTCTTCAGAGGTTTCTCGAGATACTTCTTCTAACATTTCTTCAGACTTCTCTTCAGTGGTGAGTTGCAAGAAAATCTCTTCGAGACTGGCTCGAGTTCGTCGCATCTCAAACAATTTTAAGTTTCCATGAAGGACGGCGGCGGCGATCTCGCTTCCCGGTTCGCAACCCGGCTCGGCTTTCACGCGGAAACGGAAACGGTACTCGGGGAGTTCGGCGTTCGATAACGGTTCGACAGACTGCACCTCGGGAAGATTTCCCAAATAGGACTGAATCGCCGCCTCGACGCCATCTACATCGCCACCGACTTCAATGTCGTAAGTGGTTCCTCCCGTCAGTTGTCCCATCAGGTTGTCGAGGGTATCGGTGGTGACGAGTTTTCCTCGGTTGATAATGGCGACCTGAGAGCAAGTCATGCTCACTTCGGGGAGAATGTGGGTAGACAGGATAATGGTGCGATCGCCCGCTAAACTTTTGATGAGATGGCGAACTTCGATGATTTGTCGGGGGTCGAGGCCGACGGTGGGTTCGTCGAGAACGATAACGGGAGGATCGTGAACGATCGCCTGGGCGATTCCCACCCGTTGGCGATAGCCTTTAGAAAGCTTGCGAACGAGCGTTTTACGGTATTCAACGAGGCCGCAGCGAGAGATGGCGATGTTTACGCGGTTCGTGCGATCGCCTGCGGAAACGCCTTTAATACGAGCGACGAAGTGTAAAAACCCCTCAACGGTCATTTCAGGATAAAGAGGCGGATTTTCGGGAAGGTAGCCGATGCGCTGGCGAACTTCCATGGATCGATCGTGAACGTCGAACCCCGCAATCCGAGCGGTTCCCGAAGTCGCGGGAAGAAACCCGGTGAGAATTCGCATCGTCGTCGTTTTTCCCGCACCGTTGGGTCCGAGAAATCCCAAGATTTCGCCATCGGCGACGGAGAACGATAAATCGCGGACGGCGTGTAGGTTTCCGTAACTTTTGCTAAGGTGTTCGACTTCGATCATGGTCCAGCTGTTTTGAGTGAAGGAGAAGAGGTGATGAGGTCAGGCGTGTAGGTTTCTGCAACTTTTGCTAAGGTGTTCGACTTCGAGCGTGGTCTAGCTGTTTTGATTGAAGGAGAAGAGGTGATGAGGTCAGGCGTGTAGGTTTCTGTAACTTTTGCTGAGGTGTTCGACTTCGAGCGCGGCCTAGCTGTTATGGACAACTCAACTCAGTCCAAATGGTACGCCAAATCTTCCTGCATTTGGTTATCCTAATCCTAACGATCCGACACAGGTTCAATTTATTTGAGGATTGGAGGTTGGAGTGAGATGCTCCCATAAGTAAAATTTTGTAAAGCTCGCATGGCTTGACACAGATGAGTTTTATAGTGTACCTTTGAAAGTTTATTTTAACTCGAATTACTCCTAAAAAACTCAAATACCTTCTAATCTCAAATTCAAGCTAATGACTGAACTCGGGTCTTCAGAGCTTGCGATCGTAGATGTGTAATATAATACAAAAAAATCGGGTGTATCTCAAAAATGTAAATTTATCAGATCGGAGTCTCTGCGGTAAATTGAGCTGTGGTTGGGTTTAGCGATCGCTCTACCCATGAACTGAGCGAAGTCGAAGTCCAACCGACCCCAGACTCCTATTTTTACAAAAGAGAGATGCACTCAAAAAATCGAAAATCGAGAACCACAGCTTCTGAAATTTCATAAAATTAGCTTTTCTGTTAAACTCCGAAGAATCCAAATTTACATTTTTGAAATGCCCCCTTAATATGTTAAATCTACGTTTAAAATAAATAAAATATCGCTAAAATGGACGCTAAAACAAAACATAAACTCATTCGAGACTATATTAATTGCTATAATTCTTTTGATATAGAAGGAATGTTGTCGAATTTACACTCTGACGTAAAGTTCGAGAATATTGTAAATGATGAAGTAACAGATCGTGCAGAAAATCTGGTTGAATTTAAAATTCTGGCCGATCGCGCAAAAGAGCTGTTTTCATTCAGAGAGCAAACGATAAAAAAAATTGACACAGAAGCCGATCGCATGGTAGTCGAGATCGATTATAGTGGTGTTTTGGCGGTCGATCTGCCAAATGGATTACAAGCCGGACAAAAATTAAACTTTAAAGGAAAATCTGAGTTTTATTTTAAGGGTGCATCTCAGTTTTGCAAAAATATTGCTAAAACAGAGTGCCATTTAAGTAAGCACAGCGTAAAGAAAGAATCTTAGAAACATTCTCTACTTTCCATTGCGCTCCCGATATTTTGACTCGCATTCCGATTTGCTTAA
>NZ_JAQNCQ010000104.1:0-21342 GCF_028368005.1 Geitlerinema sp. CS-897
ACCCCAGTCTAATACTCCATCCTTTTCCGATAAGCTAGGTTTCAAGAAGTCTTCACCACATCCCCCCTTAGCCCCCCAAAGAAGAGGGGGGTTGGGGGGATAGAGGGGCTTGTCAGGTTGGACAAAACCAGTGTTTGAAATTCGGATTCCGTATAACTTGAGTTTTGGATAAAAGTCGCCCTGGAAGGCTCGCACTGCTTGCACTGAGTTTGTCGAAGTGAGCTTGTCGAAGTGAGCTTGTCGAAGTGAGCTAAGTTGAAGGGGCGAGGCTCTAACCCCAGTTTTTTGGTAGAAAATGCAGTGCGACAGCGGAACTCGAAAGGTTCGACCTCGAGTAGCGTTCGCGACAGTTGTTTCTCGCGTATCCTCGCGGCCTGTCGTACGGGAGGGGCGATCGATGTCTGCACTGCGAGGAAAAGGATATGACCAACTGTTATTATGCAAGCTCTCTCGAGCATCTGTTGGCAGAGCTGACTCAGATCGGTTTTCTCCTCAAACGCTATGTCGAGAACTGGCGAGCGACTCAAGAGAGCGATTTTGACGATCGCGGGTTGTATATTTCTCCGGCGGAGGTCGATCGCCTGTTATTTCAATTAACGGATTTTACCCCCCGTTCTCGCTCGAAGTTCGTCCGTCGAGAAGTCGAGGAGCTGTCGGAACGGATCGAGGGGTTGAAAAATGCCAGTTTGGAACGGGATATTCCGCTGAGACTTCACCGTTTCGCCCGCACGTTCGGACTCTCTCGCTTTGAAATCAACGTCGTTTTACTGTGTTTGATTCCCGAACTCGATCTGTGCTTCGAGCAACTTTATGCGTACTTGCAAGACGATGCGACGCAAAAGTATCCGAGTGTCGATTTGGTCTTAAATTTGTTGGCGTCTTCTCCGATTGAAAAAATACAGCTTCGTCAGTATTTTTCGACGGGTTCTCGTTTGTTTGAATTTAAAATATTAGATAAAATTGCAGATCGCGATCGCATAACCAGTTGCCTTTTAGGATCTTATCTTAGCGTCGATCCCTCGATCGTCGATTATTTATTAGAAAGTCCCATTTGTTATCCTCACGCCGATTTCGTTCGCTGCGATCGCCTGCTCGATATCGATCTCGACGAACTTTTTCTCGACACGCGATCGAAACAGAGTTTGATGGCAATTTTTGAGGTCTCCGATCTTCAAAATCAACAATGGCGAGTTTATCTACAAGGAAATTGTTCGATAGAAATTCAGTATTTTGTATCGCTAGTTTGTTGCAAATTTAATCTTGATTTAATTCGACTCGATTTTCGAGTATTTCTGAATTTAGAATTAAAAGAGTTCGATCGCGAGTTAAATCGGATACTTCGAGATGCAAAACTCAACGATTGTGCGGTCGCGATCGCCCATTTCGATGCCATTTTTGATGAGTCGAACGAGGCTTATGCGATCGCTGCAAATTTCGCGTTTTGTAAATACTCAATAGTTCTCGTATTCTCGGGGACGAAACCGTGGGATTCTCGAGCGATCGAACTCTCGCCAACCGTGACTAAAATACCCATTCCAAAACTCGACGCGATCGCACGCCTAAACATCTGGAAAACTTGTCTAGAAAACCCAATTTCTCCAGAAGTCGATCGCGAACTTCCCATCATTGCCAGTAAATTTCGATTTCAGCGAGAACAAATCCAAAACGCGGCGATCGAAGCGAGCCATCTGGCGTATTGGCGTAACGCGGCCGATCCGAAAATCACCCGAGACGATCTCTACGAAGCCTGCCGGTTACAGTCGAGTTCTCACCTCGAATCCTTGGCGCGTCGCATCGTTCCGCGTCGTCAATGGTTCGATCTCGTCTTGCCGAGCGATCGCTGCCAACAACTTAAAGAAATCTGTCGTTATGTTAAATATCGTACTCGAGTTTACGAACAATGGGGATTCGATCGCAAACTCTCGTCCGGTAAAGGATTGACCGCCTTATTTTCGGGTGCGCCGGGAACGGGAAAGACGATAGCCGCCGAAGTGTTAGCTGGCGATCTCGGGTTAGAGCTGTATAAAATCGATTTATCCAGCGTGGTGAGCAAATACATCGGCGAAACTGAAAAGCATCTCAGTCGCATCTTTGAAGCAGGCGAGGCGAGCAACGCAATCCTCTTTTTCGACGAAGCCGACGCTCTGTTTGGAAAACGCACCCAAGTTAGCGACGCTCGCGATCGATACGCCAACATCGAGGTGAGCTATCTCCTTCAACGGCTCGAAGAGTACGAGGGGATCGTTATCCTAGCGACGAACTTCCGCCGCAACATGGACGACGCCTTTTTAAGACGACTCCACTTTACGATCGATTTTCCCTTACCCACAGAAAAAGAACGCCAGCTCATTTGGGAGCGCATCTTACCCGAAGAACTCCCTCGTAGCGAGAATTTAGACTTAGCGTTTATGGCGAGTCAGTTCGAGTTAGCGGGTGGAAACATCCGAAATATCGCCTTAACTGGTGCGTTTCTCGCCGCTGAAGAAAATAGCGAAATGACGACGAGCCATCTGATTCGAGCGACGCAGCGGGAATATCAAAAAATGGGCAAAGTCTTACGAGATGAAGAGTTTGGCAAATATGCCGACTCGATCTAGCCGCGTTCTCACGAAATCTCGCCAACTAACGGTCATGTAGTCAACTCGAGGACAAGACAATGGGCGATCGCACGTTTGAAGCCAACCCCCAAAAATCTCGACGTTTTGCGTTGCAACCCCAACAAACGCGAGGCGATCGCTCGCTCGGACTGCCATCTACACCGCCTCAGTTGGATATTGTATCCCGCACGGGATCGCGAACGCAGAGTTCGGCGACGGCAAACACCCACGCGAAGACGATCCGTCGCCTGCAAACAGCGCGATCGCCCCTGGCTCGTCAAGCCCTGAAGCAACTTCAGCGACAATACGGAAACCGCTACGTGCAGCGAGTCGTCGAACTCGCTCGACAAAGTAACGATAACACCGACGTCGCCCCAGAAATCGAAGCCGCCATCGAGCGCAAACAGGGAAGCGGACAAGCCTTAGACAACGGCGTTCGCCATCAAATGGAATCGGCGTTCGGGGTCGATTTCCGTCGTGTCAACATCCACACCGACACCGAATCCGATCTGCTCAACCGCAGCCTCGAGGCTCGAGCGTTCACCGTCGGGAGCGATATCTTTTTCAGTCAGGGAGAGTACGCCCCAGGAAGTTCCAGCGGACGAGAACTCCTCGCTCACGAGTTAACGCACGTGGTACAGCAAAGCAGCGGCGTGCGGAGGAAGTTAACCGTCAGTCAACCGGACGATCCTGAAGAACGAGAAGCCGATCGCATCGCTAAAGCGATCGAACCCATCACAACACCTCCAAGCCAGCAAGCGTCTATCCAGCGACAAACACCCGAGACAGAAGAAGCCACCCAGACAGAACCTCAAGAAGAACGAGGGACGTATATCGAGTCTCGCGGACGACGCGAGCGGGTCGATCCGACTCGGGTATCCAGTGGTATTTGGTGGTTTAACGGGGAAACGCCAACCCTTTCTTCTCTATACCCAACCGAAGCCGACCTCGCTACGGGTTTACCAGCGACAGGGACGTTCCGATATACGATCGCTAGAGGAACCAATATTTTGGGAATTAACGATGGGACTTCAGTGACGACGTCGCGTACCGTCAGGAACGATCCCACCGTCAAGGTCACGAGTTTAGGACCGAGTTCGGCTTCCAACGATGTCGAGTTGAGAATCGAGCATACCCCCCCAGGAACGACTCGCACAAATACCTATACAACTCAATTAGAAGTTCGTGCGCCCAATCACCTCGATTTACTAGGATGCTCTCACGCCGCAGAAGGAGCGCACGGATACAAATCGACCTTTCGTATGAAAGTGTTCGACAATTTTGGCAGCGAAATGCCCTATATCGACGCGAACGAAGACTTTACTTCGGGAACTTTGGAACCCGGAGTAAGTCGCGAGTGGCACGCTCCCTTCTTATCTCGCACGAAAGGACACACGCTTACTCTCAGCGATGCCGTATTCCACGATAATTATACGGTTTCAGTTACGGGCGGAGCGCCGCCTGCTTCGATGAGTCCGCACCCGAGTAACCCACAAACTCCTCCGGGAAACGCACGCGTTGGTACGTTTACGCACTGGTGGTTTATCGGCAGTCCCACTCCCGGACGTGGCGTGAAAGTATCCGAGCATATTGGTATTTTATATGCCGATCACGGTCAATATTTTGGTTTTCTAAGTCCTCCGTTTTATGTGGTTCGACCGATTAACTGTCCGTAAATTAGACGCGAAGCCATACAACATGGAGAATTTCCAGACTGCGAAGGACGGGTTCGTGTGAAGTTCCCTCTTTGTGGAGAGACGTAACGTTCGAGATCGAGATGTTAACCTTGAGGTGTGCGATCGAATTTCAAAACTGAAAAAGTACGACAGTATTTTTATATTCGTCGATCGGGTGACTTTTACAGCAGATCGTATCGCTCGATCGCCAATTTTTGAGTCACTTAAAAAACGTTGAGGACAAAATCATGAGCGATCGCACGTTTGAAGCCAAAAAACAACAATCCCGACATTTTGAGTTACGCCCCCAACAAAAGCGAGGCGATCGAACGCCAAAACCTCAAGAAACACCACCTCTCGACATTTTGGCACGAACGGGATCGCGCACACAGACAGCCGCCACGGTGAAAACCCACGCGAAGACGATCCGTCGCCTGCAAACGGCGCGATCGCCCCTAGCTCGTCAAGCGTTATTGCAACTCCAGCGACAATACGGAAACCGCTACGTGCGGCGAGTCGTCGAACTAGCTCGACAAAGCAACGATAACACCGAAGTCGCCCCAGAAATCGAAGCCGCCATCGAGCGTCAGCGGGGAAGCGGACAAGCCTTAGACAACGGCGTTCGCCATCAAATGGAATCGGCGTTCGGGGTCGATTTCCGTCGCGTCCACATCCACACCGACACCGAATCCGATCTGCTCAACCGCAGTCTCGAGGCTCGAGCGTTTACCGTCGGGAGCGATATCTTTTTCAGTCAGGGAGAGTACGCCCCAGGGAGTACGAGCGGAAAAGAACTCCTCGCTCACGAGTTAACGCACGTGGTACAGCAAAGCAGCGGCGTGCGGAGAAAGTTAACCGTCAGTCAACCCGGCGATCCTGAAGAACGGGAAGCCGATCGCATCGCGACAGCGATCGCGCGATCTCCTCAAGTTTCCCTAGCGACAGAGACCGATGAGGAAGAAGGAATCGAACACCGGGAAGTGGCGTTAGCGCGATCGACATCGAACTGGCTTCAACCCTTGTCTGTCGGCGTATCCTCGGGTGAGATTATGCGCGTTACAGATACCGATCGCAGCGGGAGTGACTGGCTTTCGCTGACCGTTCCCGACGGCCCTTACGTAGTGGAAGCCACGAACGTCGAAGCTGATGTGAATAGCGCGTTTGAATACACGCGCGGATTTCAATATTTTAACGATGCGTACCATCACAGCCCGATGTTTGCGGGCATCGAAGCGATTCCCTTCCGAGGTCGCAGTGACGAAAATCGCCGCAGTCGGAATTTCCAAATTCGCGCCCGTACGGGTAGCGATCGCGGCGAACCCGACAATCTATGGACGAGCGGACGTGCTTGGGTACTGGTTTACGTGAAGCGACCGGGATACATCTCTGACTACCCGCAACTGACCGCTACGGTATGGCTCGATACGGTACCTTACATTGGCGGCGTTCGAGGAAGTACTCAACTCATCACCTCAAAAGCTTACGATGTCACGCCCGGACGCTATCATCCCTTCACCGTTCGACAAGGAGAAAAGGTGACACTCACCGAACAACAGCAAATTACCGTGTCGGATGGGTACGTTTTATCTCGAGGACGCACGATTACAGATACCATCTCGGCGACGATTTCCTCAGAAATTGGAGCGGATATTGAAGTTCTCTCGAGTTCGATCGGTTCGGAAATCTCGAGCAGTAATTCAGTGGCCAATACGATTGGAACGCAATACACGCAGCAGGTTCAAGCGTCGCGAACGATAACGATCGCTCGAGAAGTCACCAATCCAGGGAATTGGGCAGTTGTCGCGACAGCTCAGGTCTACAAAACGCCCGTGACGGTCAATAATTTCGATCGTACTGGGAAGAAAACCTCTCAGAGCAACGCCGATATCTATACGATAATTTACAATCCAATTCCAGATATTTTACCGACGAACGACCGGGGTATTCCACAGGTGACTTCGCCTTAAGCTTTTAGACGAACGGCGGCAAAAAAAGAGAGCGGATCGAGCTGAAGGTATTTTAAAGACTGAATTCTAAAATATTCGCTTTTTGTTATACGATTGTGAGAGTATTTGTGATTTTTTTATTTCGTTTTTTGAATTTTTATTTATTTTCTTAAAAAACGAGCGACATCTCGCAAACTTAGGTTTATAACGGACGCATCCGATTCGTTGTAACTTGCATCGACCTAGCGAAACGATCGAGTTTTCGCTCGTGCGGAATTAGTCGCGCGAGAAAGAGAGTGTCGAGCGATCGACCCCAAACTCGAGACAAAATTCGCCATTTTCGATCGCGAAATTGCATCTCGATCGACTGTAGCAAGCGGCAAGAGAGCGCCTATGCTCGACGATCTCGATCGCACCCTCGAAGAATTGTTAAAGCGATCGCTACCCCCTGCCCTCGCAGAGAGTGTCAGCATCAGCTTTGCCACGCCCGACGACCAGTTTCCACCTTCATCGGTGACACTACCCGCCCTAGACCTGTTCCTGTACGACGTGCGGGAAAATCGGGACTTGCGGACGAGCGAGCGAACGATCGACCGCCAGAGTAACGGAACGGCGATTGCATCTGCCCCACCCGTACAGGTGGACTGTTCCTACCTCGTGACCGCGTGGGCGAGCGAAAATTCTACGACCCAAGCTCAGGACGAACACTTACTTCTCGGAGAAGTAATGAAAGTTCTATTGCGCTATTCCACCTTGCCCAGCGCCCTCTTACAAGGAAGTTTAGCCAATTCACCCCTACCCATTTTGACTCGCAGCCTACAAGCGGGTCAGCTACAAAGCCTCGCTGAATTTTGGCAAGCCCTCGGCGGCAAACCGAAAACGGCTTTGAACTACACCGCGACGATCGCGATCGCTCCGTCTGCGGGAGTCGAAACCGAACCGCTCGTGTCGGACAAATTGATGCGATTGGCGCAGTCTCGTTAGGAGATCGCCCAAAAATGACCTCATGGGAAACGATCCGCCACCAAATCGCTATTTCCGGGCGCGTCAGCAACGCTCGCACGGGGAACCCCTGCCAAGGCGTCCAGGTCGAAATTACCTCAGCTCCGGCAGAGTTTATCGCGTGGCTTGCCTTAAAAGCCTTACCTCACGGAGATCGCTGGTTCGATCTCCCCCAACGAGCCGATCGCGTCCGTACTACGGCCGACGGTCACTTTCACTTTCTCGATTTACCCAACGGAGACTATACCCTCACCGCGTCGGCTCCCCGACAGGGAAGCCGTTACGGAACCGCCGAAACTACCGTCACCGTGTCCCGCAACGTCGATCGCATCGTCGCAGCCACCGCCGATCTCGCCCTGTCGCCAACCACATTACGGGGTCGCATCACCAACGCCAGTGCCGATCCGATTTCCTTTGCCGAAATTCGCGTTCGCGGGAGTGGCGAACGAACGTTTAGCGATCGCTCGGGACACTACCAACTCCTACCCCTCGAAGCCTCGACCCACATCGATCGCACCGTCATCGTATCGGCCGTCGGATATCAAAGCATCTCGCAAACAGTCGCCCTCGATCGAGCAGGTGTCGTCCGAACCCTCGACGTCGCGTTAAATCCGTAGTTTTCTCAGATTTATTTTTTCTAGATTTCTCTAGCGGGATTTCCAATCACAGAATATTTCCCAAACACCCGATCGCGCGTTTGCCGCGTTGACAAACAGAACCGACAAAAATCCGTTCGCACCTTCACTTAGGAGTCGTTTTTCATGGCCACCTATCCCGCGCCAGGGGTTTACGTAATCGAAGTTCCCTCTGGTAGCCAACCCATCGCTGGAGTGGGAACCAGTACGCCGGGTTTTATTGGGATCGTTCCCGATCCCGTCGAAATCCTCAATCCCGACTACGACCCAACCCAACCCACCGATGACAGCACCGATCCACCGACGAATCCTCGATTGATTGATTTTTCACCGATCGCTGCCGGAGAAGTCAAACTCTGCACGAACTTCGGCGAATTTAAAAAATTCTTTGGCGACTTTTCGACCAATTCAGACCAACGCATATTAGCCCATTCCGTTTACGGATTTTTTAACAACGGCGGAACCCGCTGCTACGTGGCCCGCGTCACCGCAGACACAGAAATTGCTGGAGTTTTAGAACAATTTGAAGCCATCGACGAAATCGCGATCGTCGCCGCGCCGGGTCGTACCGATGCCAGCGTTCGCAGTGCGATCGTCACCCACTGCAAAATTAGAACCGGCGATCGCTTCGCCATTTTAGACAGCGACGAAACCGTCGAAGACGGCAGCGGTAACCTCGATCTCAGCCTCCTCGATCCTTCCAACAACAGTAACGTTCTCCCCGACAACTCCGACTACGCCGCCTTTTACTTCCCTTGGATTCAAGTCTTCGATCCCGTCACCAAAGTCCAAAATCCCGACAGCAACGGGCGAATTTACGTGCCGCCGAGCGGTTACATGGCAGGAGTCTACGCTCGAGTCGATACCAATCGCGGCGTTCACAAAGCCCCCGCCAACGAAACCGTCTTCGGGGCGTTGGGACTCAAATACCGTCTCAGCCGTTCCCAACAGGGCGGACTGAACCCCCAAGGCGTCAACTGTATCCGCGACCTCAACGGTAATATTCGCATTTGGGGCGCGCGAACGATCGGCGGTGACAGTAACGGCGAGTGGAAATACATCAACGTTCGCCGTTTGTTCCTGTTTTTACGAGAGTCGATCGACGAAGGCACGCAATTCGCCGTCTTCGAGCCGAACGACCCGAATCTGTGGGCGAAAATCACCCGTAACGTGTCGGCGTTTTTAACCAACGTCTGGCGAGACGGAGCGCTTTTCGGGAACAGTCCCCAGGAAGCGTTTTACGTCAAATGCGACGCAGAAACCAATCCCCCCGAAGTGCGTGACGCCGGACAAGTCATTACCGAAATTGGCGTCGCCGTCGTCAAACCCGCCGAATTCGTCATCTTCCGCATCAGCCAATGGGCGGGATCGCAATAAACAGTCGCCAGTCGCCAGTCACCAGTCACCAGTGAGTAGGGAACAGGGAACGGGGAACGGGGAACAGTGGAGACAGTTAACAGGTAACAGTTGTAGGGTGCGTGACCTAAAGACACTAGAAATATGCTGTAAACCGACTAACTTGTCACGCACCTTTTACAGTGAACAGTCACCAGTGTTTCAGTCACCAGTCACCAGTCGCTAGTGAGTAGGGAACAGGTAACAGTATCTCCCCCTCTCCCCCTCTCCCTTGCTAAAACCATGTATCGTACACCTGGCATTTACCGAGAGGAAATCGTTACCGCTCCCGAGCCGAAGCTCCAGACGGGAATTCCCGCGTTTCTGGGGTTGACGGACGATCGCACGCCGGTTTCCGTTAACGAGCCGGTTCGCCTCGTCCGGGGCGCGGAATTCGAGGTGCAGTTCGGACGATCGCTCGAGAACGGCTATCTCGCCGATGCAGTGCGGGGCTTTTTTGCCAACAGTTCCCGTCCTTGCTACGCGGTGCGGTTGCGCGACCTCAGCCGAGAGAGTTTAGAAGCGGGGTTAGACAGTCTCGAGGCGATCGCCGATCTCGATTTAGTGGGCGTTCCCGATCTCGCGATCGCGTTGGTATCGAGCCTCGATCGCGTGCAGAACGCCATCGATAACACCGACCCGGATTTTCAGATTCAACGACTGACGCAAGAAGCGTTAGCACTCGAGCGAGAGGTGGTTCGATGGCAACAACTGATTCTCGATCGCTGTGGGACATCGGGCGATCGCTTTGCGATTCTCGATAGCTTACCCCGTCCTCGCCTCCTGGCCGCTCTCTTTGAGGCCACGGACGCCGACAGCTTTTCGTCCCAAGAGTTGCGACAACGGCTTCAAAACGCCGATCCTCTGCAACCGCTCCTCGCACAACGCCGCCAGTTACGGGGGGCGAACGGGGCGGTATACGGAGCTTGGCTCGATGTCGGAAAACGAGGTAACGGCGGACAAACGATGTGGGTTCCCCCCTGCGGCCACTTAGCAGGAGTTTACGCACGCAGCGACGATCGCTTCGGCGTTCACAAAGCCCCCGCCAACGAGGAAATCGAGGGTGCAGTGGATGTGGAGGTAGATTTCACCGTTCGTCAGAGCGATCGCCTCAATTCCGAAAACGTCAACGCACTGCGATCGCTTCCCGGTCGAGGTATTCGCATTTGGGGTGCGCGAACCCTCAGCCGCGACGCCAACTGGACGTACGTGAACGTGCGGCGATTGTTTCTCACCGTCGGCCGCTGGGCCGAGCGGAACCTCGCAACGATGGTGTTCGAGCCACACGACGGCCGGTTGTGGAATCGCGTTCGCCGCGAACTCAGCGGCTATTTAAACGGCTTGTTTCAACAGGGTGCGTTGAAAGGAAGCTCGGCGCAAGAGGCGTTTTTCGTTCGGTGCGACGCTCGCACGAATCCCCCCGAAGTTCGCGATGCGGGAAACCTGGTGGTGGAAGTGGGACTGGCTCCCTTACGTCCGAGCGAATTTATTATCGTGCGTCTGGTGCGATCGGAAAGCGGCCTCGATTTTTAGGGAAGCAGGGGAGAGGGGGAGAGGGGGAGAGGGGGAGATACTGTTCCCTACTCACTGGCGACTGGCGACTGGTGACTGGTGACTGTAAAAGGCTGGTGACTGTCTTCATTATCACCTATTTTGACGTTTCGTTTTTTAAGGAGTTACGACCGTGCCAACTAATCCCTATCGTGCTTATAATTTTCGCATTGAAATCGATGGAATCGATCGCGGTGGATTTCAAGAATGTTCGGGCTTGGATTCGACGCAAGATCCGATTCAATATCGAGAAGGAACGGATAAAGCACTCACTCAACGCAAACTACCGGGACTCGTGACGTTCTCGAATATTTCTCTGAAATGGGGAGTGAGCGACGATGCCGAACTGTGGGAATGGCGAACGAAAGCTGTAGATGGAACTGTCGAACGTCGCAACGGTTCGATCGTCTTACTGAACGACATCGGAGAAGAAGTCATGCGTTGGAACTTCCGTGAGGGGTGGCCGACGAAATGGACGGGAACGACGTTTAATGCCACTGGAAACGAAGTGGCGATCGAAACTTTAGAAATTGCCCACGAAGGACTGACGAAAGCCTGATGTTACAAACTGAGTTTCCTTTTACGTTACCGAACGGTTATGTCGATGGAGAGGGCAATCTTCACTGCGACGGCGTGATGCGTTTGGCGACGGCTTACGACGAAATCGCGCCGTTGAAAGACCATCGAGTGCAAGCTAATCCTGGCTATCTCGTCGTCATTTTGCTGTCGCGCGTTATCGTGCGCCTCGGCGATTTGGAACAGGTGACGCCGAAGGTTATTGAAAGTTTGTTTGCTGCGGATTTTGCGTTTTTACAAGATCTCTATCAAAACGTTAACAGCAACGGTCATAGTCACCTTCTCGTCACCTGTCCCCACTGTGAAGGGGAGTTTGAAGTCGAAACCGCCAGCGTGGGGGAGTCAGCCGCTACCCCTTAGATCGGTTGTTTGAGGAGGTAGCATATTTGGCTTATCACTTCCATTGGGATTACGATCGCATTATGGGGTTCGAGCATCGAGAACGCCTGCATTGGGTGGAGGAGGTCGATCGCATTAACCAACGCATTAACGAGACGATTTAGTTTGAGGAACGCATCGTGACGACTTTAGGACTCAACGCCGCTTTTACGGTCGGTGCGAACCTTCTTGGCATTCGCAACGATCCCTATTTAGGGTATAACTTCCTGGTGGAAATTGAAGACTTAATTGTCGGCGGTTTTACGGAGGTAACGGGATTAGAAATCGAGGTCGAAGTTGAGGAATACGCAGAAGGAGGACAAAACGAGTTCGTTCATAAGTTTCCCGGTCGCACGAAATATCCTCAAAATTTAGTTCTCAAACACGGCTTGACGAATATTGAGAGTTTGTGGAGTTGGCATCAGGATGTCACGCAAGGCAAAATCGAACGCCGGAACGGTTCGATTTACCTCCTCGACAATCGAGGATTACCGGCGATGTGGTGGGATTTCCGCGAAGCTTATCCCGTGAAGTGGACGGGGCCGCAGCTGCAAGCCGACAGTGCCAATATTGCCGTCGAAGCGATCGAACTCGTGCATCGAGGGATTGTCAAACCCCCTGAAAGTAGCGCTTTGTCTGCGGTTCGCGGGGGTGTGAGTGCAGCGACGCAGTTATTTTAAGTGGGTTTAGGAGGACGGATTTTTGAACGAGTTTTCAAACGAAGAAAAACGCAAAAAGACGCACGATTTGTCTTGGGAAAGTGCGGTTCGTCCTGCGTTGTTGGAACGGCTGATGCGTCCGCTCTCGGGTGGGGGAGTTATTGAGGGAAAACTCGCACATGGGATTTATTCGCGGTTGGAACGCACACGGAATCTCCATCCGCTGACGGCGAGATTTCTCGATCGCACGTCTTCTAATCTCCCATCTTCTAATCCCTCGAATTCATCTTCGTCGCTTCGGGTGTTTGCGCGTCGTCGAGGATCGAATATTGCACGATCTCCGATTGGAAAACCGTCCGATTTGGAGGAGGTTTCTGAAAATTCATCGAGCGATCGCCGTTCAGTGATTTCTGATGATTCTTCGAGCGATCGTTTGAATACTATTTCTGAGAGGCGATCGCGATCGCCTTCTGATTTTTTGAGTCGCAAGACTGACAAGATTTCTTCTGATGCGACTGTTGAAAACTTAAATTCTCAATCCTCAAATTCTCAAGATCTGCAAAATACTAGCGCAGCGATCGCGGAATCTTCGACCGCTCCAAACCTCACTCAACCTCTAGAGAGTTTGCCGATCGTTCGACCGCGATCGCACTGTGGCTCGAGATCGCTCGTTCGATCTGGCAATTCAGACGGTTCGGCTGAAAGTTCGTATGTTTCTAGACTGCCAGTTTTACCGAATAAAAAACTGTCTGAAACGCAATCTTTTTCAAACGAAACTCGTCAGGTCGTTCGAGCGTCTGGGGTTCGAGAAAATAGCTATTTAACACAAATTCGAGAAAAAGTCAATACAAATTATAGCAATTTTGTCTCGAATTCTAATTCGGAAGTTACGAGTACGAATCCTGAAGATTCGATCGCAATATCTCAGACATATTCAGATCTTCCCGTCGTAAGCCCTCAAAAAAACGAAAAACTTTCACGAAGTTACTACTCGAACCGTCGAGAATCCGATCCTCAAAATTTATTGCCTCAAGCATCAGTTTTCGATCGTTCAAATTCTCAAAATAAACATTCGGCGATCGTTCGAGCGATCGATGCCAAGCCAACAACATCTTTAATAGGCGATCGCCTACAACAAAATCGTGCTATTGAATCTCTGCCCAGTGAGACGATCGCCAGAACGAGAAGTCAAAAACGACAGTCGCATTCAGTTTCTCGTCAATTCAACCCGTCCGGTTTTATACCTTCCGTTCGAGCGAGAAAACAACCCCTCAAAACAGGACGATCGCGACCAGAACGAGAGCTGACTGCTGGCCGTTCGACCGAAACTCTCGTAAATTTAACCGGACAAACGAGATCGCTCGCCTCTCAAGCCCGGCGAACCTATGTTTCAGCAAAAGCCGGACTTCCTAGCCGCTCGACGCCCAACTCATCGACTTCCCGATCGTCAGTCTTTCGAGCCTCAGAACGCGAACCGATCTCCGATCGCTCGAACCGTTCTGAAACCATACGTGCGTCACCGTCGCACTCGAACTCTGCGAGTCTCGAAACCTCCGAGGTTAACGCCATCGAACGAGACCACAACATTGACGATATCGCTGACAAAGTCTTACGCAAACTCAGACGAGACTTAATTATCGAACGAGAACGACGAGGACAGTTTTGATGAAACCCGAAAAACTCAAAATTATTCCCGAAGAAGGCGACGAGATCGAGGTGTTGTTTAACCCCAACAAAATCAAAATCGATAAATCCTTCCAGTGGCGATCGACCCCCAAGCCTCAAAGCGACGTGTCGCAACCTCAACCCACTCACGGCGACGCGGCGACGCTGACGATCGACGAACTGTTTTTCGATACCTACGAAACGCGATCGAACGTTCGCGATCGAACCGATCGCCTGTTTCAACTGACAGTCGTGAACGGCGAGTTACACCGTCCTCCCATCGTCACGTTGCAGTGGGGAACTTGGACTTTCGACGATTTTCAATGGGTTCTACAACGGTTCAGTCAAAGCTTTACGCTGTTTCTCGACGACGGAACCCCCGTTCGGGCCACGCTCAATTGCGTGTTCAAACAGTGGATTTCTAACCAAGAAGAAGCCCAACGTCAAAACAAACAGTCCTCTGACGTTCCCAAAACCCACACAGTCAAACGGGGGGAAACCCTCAGCAGTATCGCCGGAAAAGAATTCAAAGATCCGACGCGATGGCGGGCGATCGCGCGAGCCAACGATATCGACAATCCTCGCCGTCTCGAACCCGGTCGAATTCTCGCCATTCCCACGTTAAACCAATCTCGCCGTTCGACTCGATAACCCCATCATGGCCGACATCGCCCCGGAATTTCGCATTTGGATTAACGGTTCGCAACTTCCCCCCGAAGCCGCCGCCGACTTGCTGTCTGTCTCCGTCAGCGAAACGACGGACGCCGCAAGTATGTTTGCGTTGCGTTTGGTGACGTGGGATCTCGATCGCCTAGAAATGACCTGGGTAGACGACGACCTGTTTGGTGAGGGAAACGAAGTCGAAGTGCAGATGGGATACGTCGATACCCTCGAAACCCTCATCGTCGGCGAGATTACTGGTTTAGAACCCGAATTTTGCGCCTCGGAAGTTCCGACCCTCACCGTTCGCGGCTACGATCTCCGCCATCGTCTCATGCGCGGCCGTTACACCCAAACCTTTACTCAAATGAAAGACAGCGATATTGCGAGCCAAATCGCCAGCGAGGTGGGACTGACGCCAGAGGTCGAAGACACGGGAACGACGCTCGAATACGTCCTACAACGCAACCAAACCCATTGGGAATTTTTACAAAGTCGCGCGCGTCGCTTGGGGTACGAAGTCCTCGTCAGCGATAAAACCTTAATCTTTCGTCCCTACGGTCACGCCGATACGGAGGTTCTCACCCTCACCCGAGAAAACGACGTTCTCGAATTCTACCCTCGCTCGACCACGATGCCCCTCGTGGGAGAAGTGGCGGTTCGCGGTTGGAATCCTAAAGACAAAGAAGCGATCGTCGGACAAGCGGCGACGGGAGACGAAGGGGGAACGATGGGAGGGTCGGCGTCCGGGGCGCAAACGAGCGTCGATCGCTTCGGTGAAAGCCAAACCGCCAGCGTGGTTCGACCGGTGTTCGGTCAAGCCGAAGCCGACAGTCTCGCGTTGGGGGCGTTTCAAACGATGGCGTTGAAATACGTGACGGGTGAGGGATCTTGCGTCGGACGGACGGATCTGCGATCGGGAACGGTCGTCCGCTTTGAAGGCTTCGGAGAACGGTTTAGCGGGTCTTATTACTTAACGTCAACCCACCACTACTTCACCCCTCAACGGGGCTATCGTACTGAGTTTACGGTCAGGAGGAACGCGACGTGATGTATTCAGAACTGTTCGATCGCCCCAATTTTTCGGGAAACGGTTCCGACGCCCCGCTGTACGGCGTGTTCGTCGGGATCGTTACCAACAACCAAGACCCCGACAATCTCGGCCGGGTCAAGGTTCGCTTTCCCTGGTTGTCGGACGAAGTTGAAAGCACTTGGGCCCGCATTGCGACGCCGATGGCGGGGGGCGATCGCGGATTGTATCTCCTTCCCGAAGTGGACGACGAGGTCTTGGTGGCGTTTGAGGGGGGATCGGCGGAGTTTCCTTACGTTCTCGGGGCGTTGTGGAACGGACAGGACGCACCGCCAGACAGCAACGACGACGGGGAAAACAACGTGCGATCGCTGACGTCGCGAAGCGGCCACGTGGTTCGGTTCGACGATACCGACGGGTCGGAAAAGATCGAAATTCTCGACAGTAGCGGTAACAACAGCATCACCCTCGACACCGCCAACAATACGATCGCGATCGTGGCCGATTCCGACATCACCATCGAATCGAGTAACGGAAAACTCGTCCTCAGCGGAAACGGCGTCGAAATTTCCTCCCAAGCCGAATTAAAGATCGAAGCCAGTCAAACCCTCGATATCCAAGGAGGACCGGAACTGAATATTCAAGGTGACATGGTGAATATTAATTGATTTGTCCGTTGGTTTGTCGTTCGAGAGAGGTCTAAAACATGGGACAACCCGCCGCCAAAGAAGGCGATTTCATTACCGCCGTCGATACTCATATCGTTCTCGTTCCCAATCCATCGGGAACTGTTCCGACGCCGTTACCCCATCCTTTTTCTGGGTCGATCGGGGGCGACCTCAGCAGCGATGTCAACATCATGGGAAAGCCCGCCGCGACAGAAGGGAGTACTGCCGATAATTCGCCCTCCCACATCCCGACACCTCCCGGTACGTCGTTTCAGGGTTCGCCGTCGAACAAAGCGACGATTAAGTTGGGCAGTCAAACGGTCAAAATCAACGGTAAATCGGCTGCTCGCAACGGCGATATGGCAGAAACTTGTAACGATCCTAGCGATCTGCCAGTGGGAACGGTTATCGCAGTGGGAACGGTATTCATTGGAGGTTAAATCATTGTATGAGCGCTAAATTTCTCGGGGTAAGTTGGCGGTTTCCTGTTGGGTTGAACGAAGGCGATCGCATTGCGATGGCGGAATATGAAGACAGCGTTCGTCAAGCCATTTGGACGATTTTAGGAACCTCGAAAGGCGAACGGGTCATGCGTCCAGATTTCGGGTGCGGCATTCACGATCTGGTGTTTGCACCCAACAGTGCTGGAACCGCAGGCCGCTTAGCCAGTGAGGTTCGACGCGCCCTGCGTCAGTGGGAACCGCGCATCGATATCGAACAGGTCACGGCGTTTCCCGACTCCCGAGAACCGAACAAACTTCTCATCAAAATTCATTATAAAGTCCGAACGACGAACAATCGATTTAATTTGGTTTATCCGTTCTATTTAGAATAAAAATAACTGTGGAATTTTCAGCATCTTGAAAGCGTTAAAAATTTGAAAAAATTGTCAGTTTTTTGAATTTGAGTTTTACTTCTGTGATTTTTTAAGCGATCGAGCTAGATCGAAAAAATGTGTTATTTTGATGTTTTTAAATTGAAGCATTTAATGTAGCAAAAGTAAGACACAAAATAGCGTTCACGAATAATAGGAAAAACTGCATTAGGTTTCACGCTAACCGAAAAAAATAACTAGATGACCGATTTTCTGTTCCCCGTTCCCCCAAAGTTAAATGACACGACAACCGCCACAGATCGACGATCGCACTTACGACGACATTGTTCGTCAAACAGAAACGCTCGTTCGAGCGTTTACAGATTGGCAACCCTCAGAGATAGAACTCGACGCGGGAGGGGCGTTCGTTCGCATTTTTGCTCGCCTGATGGAAGTAGCGATCGATCGCCTCAACCGCATCCCCGATCGCAATTTTCTCGCCTTTCTCGATCTTATCGGAACGCAACTGCTACCGCCCCAATCTGCTCGCGTTCCGATAACGTTTCAACTCGCCAAGGGAAGTCTTCACGAGGCATTTGTTCCGGCAAAAACTCGCATTGCAGCGACTCCGATGGAAGGGGAAACAGACGAGGTAATTTTCGAGAGCGATCGCCCGTTATTCGTGACACCAGCTCAGCTCGATTCTACGTTCGTTCGAGACCCTCAAACTGGACAGTATGGCGATTATACGCAAACAGCAACGACGGAAAATGGGTCGAGTTTTCCAGTCATGCAAGGCAATCGACCCATTCCTCATTATTTATATCTCGCTAACGACGATATTTTGATGCTTCCGAGCGATAAAACGGTTACAATTCAAATTGATTCGCCAGATGCCGAACGACTCGCGACATTGCCGATATCTTGGTGGTTTTGGAACGGTGAAGACTGGCAGAAAATATCCCAAAATACAATTTCTAGAAATTTACGATCGCGCGATCGTTTGGAGATCGAAATCGAACATTGTCCGTCGGTCAACTCTATTCAAATTAATGCGATCGAAGCCGCTTGGATACGAGGGGCGTTAGAGATACCTCTACCTAAAGATAAGTTAATCGACAATCGCACGATCGCACGAAATAATTTAGCGATCGATGCGGCGTTCTCTGGGGTGCAACTCCTCGACGTTCGACATTCGTTTTTTCCGTTTGGCGATCGCAATCCACCGAACGACTTTTTCTTGGGTGTAGAAGAAGCGTTTTCAAAACCATCTTCTAACATTATTTTAGAAATTTCTTTAAAACAAAATGGAATCGCATCGAGTAATATTCGCCTCGAATTTTATTATTGGAATAACAACAATTGGCAGGTTTTAGGGTCTCGAAACATTGAAGATAACACTGAAAATTTGACACAAAATGGAACGATCGCGGCGATCGTTCCTATCGATTGGCAGCCGACAGACATTCCACAAGGCGATCGAACGGCTCGCTGGCTGCGAATTCGCGTCGCCGAAGGAACCTACACGCAGCTTCCCGAAATTGAGGCGATCGCCCTCGATTATACTTGGGATTTACCGACGATCGATCGCGTTCGTATTCAATACGAAATTACTGCCGATCCTACTTTTCCTGAATTGGGATTTTTCAATACCACCGCCCTCGATTTTACAAAAGCGTTTTATCCATTGGGCGATCGACCAAATTTTAACGACGCACTCTATTTTTCGCTGAATTCAGACTACGCCAAACCGAACGTCACGGTTACCGTTGAAGTCGAACCCGAAAATCTTAACAACCTTATCCCCAATCCTTCAGAAGATTTAGAGCTGAAATGGGAGATTAGCAACGGCGAAACTTGGACGCCGTTAGGAACTGCGACGCCGACAACATCGTCGAGCGAACCCGATCGCAATTTCCAAGACGACACTCGAGCCTTTACGGAAACCGAAGCGCGATCGATTTCATTTGATTTACCTCAAGATATCGCATCGCGAATTGAAAACGGAGAAAAAAAATATTGGGTGCGCGTGCGAATTTCACGAGGAAACTATGGAACAGAAACGGTAACCCAGACGCTTCGTCACTATACAACCCTGCAAGAGTCTGTTTCGCCATCGAGCAATAGACTTTGGGTTCGCAGCATTCGCGGATTTGCACCGGGCGATACGATAAAAATTGCGGCGGGGAGCAACTTAGAAGAAACCCACACCATTCGAGGGATTGAAGCAGTTCAAAACGAGCAAAGTGTATTAATTTTATCGAACGCTGTAACTCACGAGCATTTTGCAAATACTGGTGTTTGGTTAGTCTCGTCTGATTTGTTAAGTCCGCCGTTACTGAAGTCTTTTAAGGTAAGCTATACAGCACCGAGTCCGTTTGTTGACGTATCCCATTGCCTCACAGAAAACGATTTTAAATACCGCGATCGCACCTCAGACAGCCAAACCGACGATCGCACGTTCGTCCCCTTCGTCCCAACAGACGACGACAAATCCACTCTGTACTTCGGATTCGATCGCCCCTTCGCCAACCAACTGACGACCTTATATTTCCGCGTCGAACCCGTCAAATACGACAGTGCGATCGTCGATCGCCTGAGAACCGATCGCGATCCCGCCAGGGTGGTGTGGGAATATCGCAGCGTCTCGGGTTGGCGACGCTTGGGCGTTCTCGACGAAACCGAAACCTTTTCCGAACGGGGACTCGTGCAATTCGTCGCCCCAAAAGACCTCGCCACAACCTCCGATTTCGGACGACAGGGGTACTGGTTTCGCGTTCGGTTAGAAGACGGCGAATTTGCGATCGCCCCTCGCTTAGAACGCATTCTCACCAATACCACTTGGGCGATACAAGCGGTTTCAGTCGATCGCGAAATTCTCGGTTCCAGTACCGGCGAACCCAACCAAACCTTTCAAACCACCAAAGCCCCAGTTCTCCTCGATCCCATTTTGGACGTCGAAGAACCAGAAATGCCCTCTCAGCCCGAACTCGACGCGATCGCCCGCGACGAAGGAAACGACGCCCTAACGACGGTTCTCGGCGACGGGGGAAACCTCCGCAGCCTGTGGGTTCGATGGCATCAAGTACCGGACTTTTACAGTTCTTCGCCCCGCGATCGCCACTACGTCCTCGACTATCTCACGGGAACCGTCCAGTTCGGCGACGGATCGAGCGGTGCGATTCCTCCCCAGCGGCGTAACAACGTTCGTCTGTCCTATCGCACGGGAGGCGGTGAAATCGGCAACCGACCCGCCCAAACGATCGTACAACTCAAATCCGCCGTTCCTTACATCGACGGTGCGATCGACTACGAACCCTCTGGCGGCGGTGCCGATCGCGAAACCCTCGATCGCGTGCGAGAACGAGGTCCGAAATTCCTTCGCCACCGCGATCGCGCCGTCACGGGAGAAGATTTCGAGGATCTCGCTCGCGAAGCCTCCCCCGACGTGGCGAGAGCGAAAGCCATCATCGCCACCGATCGCGACACCGCCGGACGTATCGGCTTGATTCTCGTTCCCCGCAGCGACGATCCCCAACCGATCCCCACCCTCGATCTCATCGATCGCGTCGAAGACTACCTCAACCGCCGCCGTTCCCCCGGACTCGATCTCTGGATCGCCGGCCCCGACTGGATCAAAGTGACCGTCACCGCCGATCTCGTTCCCGTTTCCCTAGAAGCGTCCGTTTCCCTCGATGTCGAGGTGGCCGATGCGATCGCCCGTTTTCTCCATCCCCTGACGGGCGGACTCGACGGCCGCGGATGGGAATTCGGCCGCAAACCCCACGAGTCCGACTTATACCGAGCGATCGAAGCCATCGACGGGGTCGATCGCGTCCTTTTACTCGCCATCACCGAAGATCCTCCCAGCGAAACCGCTCGCCGCGATCGCTTCCTCATCTACTCTGGCGTTCACGACATTACAGTCACCAGCCTTTTACAGTGAACAGTCAACAGTGTTTCAGTCACCAGTCACCAGTCGCCAGTCGCCAGTGAAGACAGTTAACAGATAACAGTTTCTCCCCCTCTCCCTTTCTCCCCCTCTCCCTTTCTCCCCCTCTCCCCCTCTAAAAAATGCCCATTCCACTTC
>NZ_JAQNCQ010000105.1:0-7017 GCF_028368005.1 Geitlerinema sp. CS-897
GACCGAGACAAGAACGCGGCGAGAAACATAGAAATGGTCGGCATGGGGCATCGGCACGACCTAAAACGGACGGGGAGCGACCGTAAGACTACTTCGGTAGCACGTTGCGTCGAACCGTCAAGAATCACGCCCGGCTTCAGCGGGCGTGAGTATGTCAAAAATTCGTGGAGATGGCTTGGACGGGACAGGTGGGAACGCACTGTTCGCAGACGATACAGCGCGATCGCGTAAACTGGAGGCGGAAGGTTTCGGGATCGAGCGTCAGAGCTTGCGTCGGACAGACTCCCGTACAGAGACCGCAATCGACACAGCGATTTTCGTCGATTTCGATCGAACCGCTGGCGATCGAGACGTTAATTTCTTGAGAGCGCATCCACTCGATCGCCTCGTGAATTTCGTCGATATCTCCCAAGAGTTCTAAAACCAGTTTCCCCACTTGATTGGGGGCGACTTGGGCGCGAATAATATTAGCGGCAATGTTGAAATCTTTCGCCAGTCGGTAGGTGACGGGCATTTGCACGGAATGGCGGGGAAAGCTCAGGGTAACGCGCTTTTTCACTGTAACTCAAATGAGGTGAGACGGCGGAGTTTGGATTGAAAGAGCCAAATGTGATGGTTTTCAATACAACTTGACAATTGTTTGAGATTGACGAATTCAAACTTAACGAATCTCAGATTTAGAGAACGGTTCGAGAGTCTCGCGCGATCGCCCCTCAAGCGACGATGCGGGCGATCGCTCTATCATGACTCATAGCAGCAGCCCACAGATTCAATCGATTACGAACTCTCACGTCCTCGCGAATATCATGTCTGAGTCTAATTTAGCAACTCGCGTTCGCAACTTTATCGTCGCCCTCGCGGCCATCGTCCTCAGCGTATTAATCGTCTTGGGCGTTCGCACCCAAAGCGGTACGGCGACGTTGGCGACACTGGCGGAAACCTCCACGCCTTACGAGGTGGCGCTCTCTAACGGTCAGCCGACGCTGTTAGAATTTTATGCCGACTGGTGTACGAGCTGTCAGGCAATGGCATCCGACCTCGGCGCGTTGAAAGACGAATATCGCGATCGCGTCAATTTTGTCATGCTCAACGTCGATAATACAAAATGGTTGCCGGAGATGGCCGAGTACGAGGTCGATGGTATCCCTCATTTCGTCTTTCTCGATCGCGACGGTCGCGCGATCGCCCAAGCCATCGGCGAACAACCTCGCCGTATCGTGGCACAAAACCTCGACGCCCTCGTACTCGACCGAACGATACCATTTGCCAAATCGACGGGCAAAACCTCCGAATTTCACCCCTTCGTAAAATCGAACGCCGACGATCCTCGCAGTCACGGTTCTCAAGTCCAGTCTGACGTACAGTAAGAGATACTGTCACAGGAGGTATCGAGGCGTTCTGACGGTTCGCGACGATCGAGGCAAAGAATTCGATGTTTTCTCAAACCTACTATGCCATCCGCTCTCGGAAAGACGGGTCTTACCTATCCGCCCGTCCCGATTCTGAAGGCGCCGATCGCTTTATGTTGATGTTTTCCGAACACTTTGACGCCCTCAGCTACATTAACAAGTACGCCGAGGAATACAAAGACCAACTCGCAGTCGAATCGATTTCACCAACTCAGTTGAAAGGGGTTCTCCAACGCTGGAGTTATGCAGGACTCGCCGTCGTGCGCGATCCGCTACTGCCCCGCGTGGAGTTTTTGCGGCAAACCTAAGATCCGAGGCGACTCCAGCGGTTTCACCTGGGAAACTGCCTCTGAAAATGCGAAAATGTCACGAAACTTGGAATTTTGTCGCGAGTTCGCGGCCGTTCCAAGGGTCAACTGTAGAGCAATACAGGTTGCATGCAAGTTTCTAACTCCCCAGCCCCGAATTTTTCCGGTTTCGCGCCAGAGACAACCGCGATGCGATCGCGCCTTCAAATCGACAATTTACTCGATGGGAAGGTTGCCTCTGAAGCCGATGGCGAACCGGGTGCAGATGTGGTGTGCGGACTGACACAAATTCCGAAAACCCTACCTCCCAAGTATTTTTACGACGATCGCGGTTCGGAACTGTTCGAGCAAATTTGCGAACTTCCCGAATACTACCCGACGCGCACGGAAGCGGCAATTTTGCGTCGCTACGCCGACGACATCGCCCACTTAACGGGGCCGGCCGATTTAGTCGAACTCGGTAGCGGCAGTTCCACGAAAACCCGTCGTTTGCTAGATGCTTACAGCCAGTTACACAACTCGTCCAACGGTCATCTGGCGTACTTACCCATCGATGTCAGCGGCGGGATACTCGAACAAAGTGCCTACGCACTGTTAGACGACTATCCGACTTTATCGGTACGCGGTTTGGTAGGAACTTACGAACGAGCGCTCGATCGCCTACCACCGACTTCGTTTCCCACGCGCGTAATCCTGTTTTTAGGCAGTACCATCGGCAATTTAACGCCGAACGAGTGCGATGAATTTCTCGATCGCGTGTCTCGAGCGTTGAATCCCGGTGAATATTTTCTGTTGGGGGTCGATTTACGCAAACCCAAATCTATCCTCGAAGCAGCGTATAACGACAGCCAAAATATAACGGCACAATTCAATTTAAATATGTTAAGCCATCTCAACTCTCGCTTTGATGGCAATTTCAACCCTAGTCAGTTTCAGCATTGGGCATTTTTCAACGAAAAAGAATCTCGAATCGAAATGCATTTGTGCAGTCAAAAAGTACAAACTGCGGTTTTAAAAGACCTCGATTTAACGGTCGAGTTTGCAGCAGAAGAAACCATTCTTACAGAAATTTCTCGTAAGTTCGACCTCGATGGAATGCAAGCCGATCTCAAAAATAAGGGTTTGTCTCCCGTTCGGAGTTGGACGGACGAAAACCATTGGTTCGGCGTTATTCTCTCCCAAAAACAGTAACGCCGACCCTGTTTCGTCAGACCCTCGGTATCGTGGAGATGCCGAGGGTTTCATCAGTTTCTAAGAGGAAACCGACACTACAGCGTCTTTGTCTGCAAGGACGCTACGATCGCCAAAGAATACGAATACTCTGTACTCTTCCCTCTTCACGCTTCCGTAAAAAACTACTCCCACTCGATCGTTCCGGGGGGTTTAGACGTGACGTCGTAAACCACGCGGTTCACACCAGGAACCTCGTTCACAATCCGGTTAGAAATGAGTTCGAGGAAATCGTAATCGACCCGCGACCAATCCGCCGTCATTCCATCTTCGCTCGACACGAAACGCAACACGATCGGATAAGCATAAGTGCGTTTGTCTCCCATCACGCCGACGCTGCGAATCGGTAACAACACCGCAAACGCTTGCCAAAAATCGTGATAAACCCCGTGGCGGTTGATTTCCTGACGGACGATGTAGTCTGCATCCCGTAAAATCTTCAACCGTTCGGCGGTCACTTCTCCCAAAATCCGAATCGCCAAACCGGGGCCGGGGAACGGATGCCGCTTTACGATTTCTTCCGGTAAGCCGATCGATCGCCCGACTTTCCGCACCTCGTCTTTAAACAGTTTCCGCAGAGGTTCGACCAACTTGAACTGTAAATCTTTCGGCAAGCCGCCGACGTTGTGGTGGCTCTTAATCTTCACCGCCACCCGTTCGCCGGTTTTCGGATCGATATTCGAATCGGCCGACTCGATCACGTCGGGATACAAAGTCCCTTGCGCCAAATAATCGAACGGTCCGAGGCGTCGGGATTCTTCCTCGAACACGCGGATAAACTCGTGACCGATGCGGCGGCGCTTTTCTTCCGGGTCGGTCACGCCTTCGAGTTTTGCTAAAAAGCGTTCGCGAGCGTTGACATATTCGACGGGAATGTGAAACTGCTCTTGAAACAACTTCACCAATCGTTCGGGTTCGTACTTCCGCATGAACCCTTGATCGATGAACATACAGGTAAGGTTGTCGCCGATCGCGCGGTGCAGCAAAAACGCCAGCGTCGAGGAATCCACACCGCCGGACAACGCCAGTAACACCCGCTTGTCGCCGACTTTGGCGCGAATTTCCCGCGTCGCTTCTTCGACGAAGGCTTCCGTCGTCCAGGTGGGTTCGCAGTCGCAGATATGGTACACGAAGTTGCGAATTAACGCCTGGCCGCCAATGGAATGGACGACTTCCGGGTGGAACTGTACGCCGTAGAGTTTTTTGTCGTGATCGGCGATCGCCGCGTTGGGAGTATTGTTCGTGTGGGCGAGAATTTCAAAGCCTTCGGGTAATTTCGTCACCGAATCCCCGTGACTCATCCACATCGTCGCCCCGTCTTCTACGTTCGTCAGCAGGTCAGTGGGATCGTCGATATGTAGTGAGGCTTTGCCGTATTCAGCTCGGTCAGCTCGCTCGACGCCGCCGCCGAGTTGTTTGACCATCAGTTGCATCCCGTAGCAAACCCCCAACACCGGAATGCCGAGATCCCAAATTTCGCGATCGCATTCGGGAGCGAAATCGTCGTAAACGGAATTCGGGCCGCCGGAGAGAACGATGCCTTTCGGACTCAGACGCCGTAAATCGCTCGCACTGGTGCGATAGGACAACACTTCTGAATACACTTGGGTTTCGCGAATACGACGCGCGATCAGTTCTGAATACTGAGACCCGAAATCGAGGATGACGACGAGTTGTTGTTGTAGGTCTCGGATCGAGGTTTGGAGTGGGCTGGGTTGAGGGGTCTGGGTTGAAGCAGTCATGAGCTACTGGTGTTGATGTAAGACGGTCGATCGCGTTTCCGATCCCCGGAGTGCGTTCGTCGAGTGCCTGACGTACCTGTGGGGGTGGCGAGTCTTTTTGGATCGGCTACCTCGCTCCTGAGAAACGGGGTCTGCCTAACGCGATCGGTACAGTTGGAGATCTCGAAAGCGTTGCGATGCCGGATCGCCCAAGTCGATCGCCTGTAGATCGACCCCCAACAAACAAGGCAGGTCAATTTATACGAGTTATAACCTCCTAGTGTAAATCGAATTCGGGCAAACGAACAAACCCCCCGAGCGATCGCCCCCTCAACTGACGTACAAGGCCAGAGCTAAGGTAAAGAAAAAGGTGAGTTGGGCCGCCAACGCAAACAGGTAAAATACGGCGCGGGGTCGAAATACCGACAGCATCAAACCGATACTTTTTAAGTCGATAACCGGTCCGAAAACGAGAAACGCCAACAACGCACTACTGGTAAAGGTCGAGGCAAAAGACAAGGCAAAAAACGCATCGACAGTCGAACAAATCGACACTACGAGCGCCAGCAGCATCATGGCGAGAATGGGCGTGACGGTTCCCTGTCCCAAGCTGACGATAACATCGCGAGGAACGGCGGTTTGAACGACCGCCACGATCGCGCTCCCCACTACCAAAACACCCCCGAGTTCCCGCAGTTCCCGCACGGTATTGTCGAGAAACAACACCCACCGCGACGCAGCCGGACGACCGACGAGCAGTCCGCTGTTGGGATTGGCCGCTAACAAAGCCGCTTCGTCGAGGGCGATGGGGCGATCGCGACCTAACTCGCCACCGCCGAGGAGATAAGTCCCTTTTCGCAATAACACCGGGCGATCGCGATCGTCTTCTCCAGACGGCGGTAACGCTTTCGAGGGAATACTGCGCGCGAGAACGGGATGCAGCAGCGGCCGCAAGTCTTTCTGGACGCTGAAAACCACGCCGACGATCGTGGCTACGGCGAGGGACAACAAAACGCGCCACACGACGATTTCGGGCTGGTCGCGAAACGCCACCCAGGTCGACCAAATGACGATGGGATTGATGGTCGGGGCAGCCAAGAGAAACGCGATCGCCACCGCTGGAGGAACCCCTTGAGCCAACAACCGACGCGCCACGGGAACGTTACCGCATTCGCACACGGGAAAGAGAAATCCGATACTGCTGCCGACGATCGCGCCGAGCAGGGGATTCTGCGGCATAACGGCCACGAGTTTTCGCTCGTTGACAAACAGCAGTAAAGCGCTCGACAGCAACACGCCCAACAACAAAAACGGCAGGGCTTCGACGAGCAGGCTGAGAAAAACAGTTACGGCAGGATTGAGCTGCGCCATCAGAGTAAGAACCGCGAACCTCAGTTGTTCTACTTTACTCTGCCAGTTCCCAAGTCGCGATCGCTTACGACGATCGGATCGACTGACGGTTGGCTCTTAAGAAATAGCGACCATACGAGGGTTGTCAGCGAGATCGTCCGAGACGTGGCGGTCTGTTCGAGAACGCGCCGACGAGTCGATGCGGTGACGGACGCGATGGGAGGTTGGAGTTGCGAAGACGGTTCGAGGCGGCGGCGAATGGAAGCTCTCATAAGACCTGGGTTTTCGTGTAAAGATTGACTCGAGATGAACTGGGTTGGGGCGTCCCGATGTAGTAGGACTCCGTCACGTCTGCCGAACGGAAAAGGTACGGCGATTCAAGTCGGGGACGGTTGCTCGACCGGGAGAACCCTCGAAAATTCGGCTTCCCCTTCGGCGATCGAGATCGCTGCGGGAATGCCTACGTCAGAATCGACGACGCGCCCTCGCAGGTCTTCGGTTTCTGGGTCGAACTGGGGTCGTAGCCAGGGTCGGAAATCGTCCCACAGGAATTTCGACAGGACGATGATGGGGATGAGGTGTTGCGGTTTTCTCATGTCGAGCTGTAAGGCGATCGATGTGTTGCGGTACAGCAAAGTTAACGCCACGGTGACGCCGACAAACGCGATCGCCAGCTCGATCGCGTAATACGGCAAGAGTCTCAGAGCGATCGGACTTTCGAGCAGTTTTGGCATTTTCAACTGTACGGACGGGTCGCTTCATCGATCGGTAGAAGACGGTTGTTTTCGATCGGGTGTCAGAGGAGTCGTCCCGTTCGATCGCGACGGTTCGCGACGGTCGGTGTCAAGAGCTGAAGTTCTCTATTCCAACTTGTATTGATGGCTCGAGGAGGTCTCCAATCGCTTTGCGACCGAACTGATTTGGACGTGGTTCGGGTTTTGACCGAACTCGCTTTGATTCTACTGACTTAGAATCGGACGGCGTTGCGATCGCGATCGC
>NZ_JAQNCQ010000008.1:0-6811 GCF_028368005.1 Geitlerinema sp. CS-897
AATCGAAACTGCCTGTGGAGGGGATGCGGCGGGGACTGAGGTTACTCAGTCTAGCTGGCACCTGTTGAAGCAGGAAATCTTTGGGGCGACCCAAGGAATCTCCCTGCATACCCGGAACGGGTTGCTGGGAGAGGATGTCAAAATGGCTAGTTCGATGCAGTGGCGTTGATGGCGGTCAGTGGTGTCGCCGTTTCCATCTTTCAGTCGTCGATCGAGAGTAGCGGTCGTGGGTTGGGACTGTTTGGAAAAAGTCGCGATCGCCAAGTCAAACAACTGGCTTACCAGGCGTCTGAGGAGTACGCCAACCGCTACGCCAAACGTCACGGAAACCTGAAAGTGTTGGGACTGCGACAACCGATCGATCTCGAGGCGGTGTATGCGGGGGGGGTCTGGTGTGAAAGATATATAGCCAGTTCGACTGAGTCGTGCGATCGCGCAACCTAAAAGCACTGTAAAACTGCGATTCCAACTGTAGAGGGCGTTCGCGACTCAAATAATTTGGCGGTAAATTGACATGATTTTGATTTTTTCGATCGAACAATCCTGCAACAAAAACAACACATGAAAAGAGTCAAAACTATTCTAGGATTCACGTTAGGGGCGTTAGTCAGCTCGACTACCGCGATCGCCGCTCCACCCCAACTATCAGACTGGGGAAACCCCATCGGAGATCGAACCTCAACCGTCCTTGCTGAAAACGTCCCCGCCACCGATGTAGACTTGGGGGCAGAACTGCTACAAAGCTTGACGCAGTGCGTTCGTAGCAACATCTCCAACCCCCTCGCCGTTACCCTCGAAGCCTTACAAGTCGCCTCGACGCAATGTATGCTCGAAGTGGTTCTGCTCGACGACGCGGGGAACGTGCGACGAGACGCGAACTCGCGAATGCTGGCGTTAATCGAAGTCACGGGGGTAACGCTTCCAATTCCCACCGCGAACGGACAAGCCGTCGTTCCCCTGCAACCCATTCCCAACTCGCAAGTTTACAGCCTCAACGTCAACGTTGATGGATTTCCCGGTCAATTTCTCCTCGACACTGGCGCGTCGGGGTCGATCGTCTCCCATCCTCTCGCCGACGAATTAGGCGTTGCGACGACTCCCGTTCCCGGTAACTTCCTCAGTTACTTCGCTGTTGGGGATGACTGTTCCGATGTCGAAGCGAGCTTGATGACTCTTCCCTCGATTTCCGTCGAAACTGCCAGAGTTGAAGGGATTACGGGGATGGGACTCCCCCCAGATCTCATTCCCGGTAACGCCGACGGCGTGTTAGGAATCGACGTTCTCAGTCGCTTCGACGTTACCATCGATCCCCAAACGCAACAGTTACAACTGTTATCTCCCACAACTCCCGATCCGACAGCGATTCCGTTGCAGGGAAACATGGGAATGATGACGGTGGAACTGGAAATTAACGATCGCACTTACCGCTTTGGTGTCGATACGGGGGCTGATTTAATGGTGATTTCGCAGCGAGTCGCCGCCGACTTAAATCTGGATTTAACGCAAACTGAACCCGTGGACGTTGTGGGATTTTGCGGAACGGAAAGCAGCTTGACCGCAACGCTCGATCGCGTCCGCCTCGGAACCGCAGAAGCCAGCAACCTCGACGCCGTTGTCTTAGGCGACGATCTTTTCAATATTATCGGGATTGACGGTCTGATCGGTCAAAACTTCCTCGATCGCTACCGCCAACACTGGCGTTTCGGCGAACCTAACGCTCTCGGCTATCCCGAGGTCGGAAGTCTGGAGTTGGAACGGGTAGAGGAGGAGACGAGGAGATAAGGAAGTTTCGCATCACAGACCGAACTTCAGTTACGTCATGGATTAAAAGCATGGAAAACCGATCTCAACTCGTTAACTCTTCTCGAGAAATCCTAAAATCCGAACGAGACATCGAAAAAGTAATTAATTTTTTGAGAAAAAAGGGATGTTCGAAAATTCAATCTATGCTGATTTTACAAGACATTCAAAACACAGCGCCGTATGTAGCAAAATGTCAAGTTCACTTTAGTCAAACTTGGCAAGACACGCGAGAGTACGACGAGCAAGTCGAGGAATTGTTCTTTACTACGATCGAACAATACGATCCCAGAGAAGACGACTGACGATCGTGCGCTAGGTGAAAATTGCATCGATTAGATAACAGTTCGCATTGTCTAGCCGCCTAACAAAACCTGTCAGAAATTCTCGGTTTGGATGTATGGCGGTGTCGATTTAGGGAAAGAGCGATCGCACGTCGATCTCGCAGTCTGGGAACGCCAGCGGGGCGATCGCCCCACGGCTGAAAACTTGTCGATCGCGGTATTCTGTTAGACTGGGCTGGCGATAGACTTCGAGTTGTCGATCGTTGAGGTTGACAATCCAGTATTCGGCGATGCGTTCGGCGGCGTAGAGAGGCGCGTGATATCTGAGGGATGCGGTTTAATAGTCATGAACTACGCCTATCGGCAACGCTCACAATATCCTTTTCCGATAAGCTAGGTTTCAAGAAGTCTTCACCCCATCCCCCCCTTTGGAAGGGAAGCTAAGGGGGGATGGGGTTGGGCAAAACCAGTATTTGAGTCCTCGACTCCGCTCGGACTCAACGCTGAGCGGAGTCGAAGCGTTGAGATTTGGATTCCGTATGACTTCGCCGCAACGCACCTATGGTTTCCGCGTCGGAGATGGGAACAATGCAGCGGGCGTGTTGTGGCGTCACCAGACAATACTGAGATCTAACTCAAAATCCGGTAAGACTGTTTCGCCATCGAGGGTTACGGGGCGATCGCGCAGTTCGGGTTCCTGTCCCTGGCGATAAATTTCTACCGTCTGCCCTTGTCGGTCGATCGACCACCCCAGCTTTACCCCAGCTTCCTGATATTCCGCCATCTTATCCCGCAAGTCTTTGAGGTTGTCGCTGGGAGATTTAAGTTCGAGGACGAAATCGGGGGCGATGGGGGGGAAGGTTTCGCGATCGCCTGGGCTGAGGGCTTCCCAGCGATCGCGACGTATCCAAGAGAGATCCGGCGATCGGTTTCCACCGTTAGGAAGTTTGAAGCAGGTAGATGAGTCGAAGATATAGCCCAGTTTGGTGCGATCGTTCCAAATCCCGAGTTTCACGACGAGCAATGCGTTGCGGTTGCCGGTTTCGCCGCCAGTGGGGGGCATGACGATCAGTTCTCCTCGGGCGTTTCGTTCAAATTTAATGTCGGGGTGGTTTTCGCACAGTTGCGCGAACTGGCGATCGCTCAGTTGAACGAAGGGGGTGAGGTCGATGGTGTAAGTCAGCATCTTTGAGTGAGGGCGATCGCTGTGTCTGGGAACTGAAGTTGTTTCGATCGTAGCAATGCAATTCCGGATTTGTATTTACATCATGAAACAACGCCCGGAATCGGTTTCGCAACGCTTTCGTGTCATGAATCCGAACGATTTGGGAGTATCGGTCGTGACGGTTGCAGAGTTGGAATATGGCGCTGCAAAAAACCAAAACTCACAACTTAACCGAGGTCGGTTAGATAATTTTCTTCGTCCGTTTCAAGTGGTTGGACTGAACGAAGAAGATGTGCGAGTATTTTGAGAAATTCGGGCGGATTTGGAACGACGAACAATATGCACGAGTTTGAGCGGATTTCGGGTTTGAAACTTGAGAATTGGGTTTATGTTTGAGCGAGAATGTCGATCGCTTAAAACGGTAAGAATTCGTTGTTTTTTTTTACCGACTTTTGAGGAAAAACAATTGATTGTAACCTTCTGAAAATGTGGCTGTCACGGCACTACCACTCAAACATTAACGTCACGGTAAATCTCACTGAACGCAGCCGCACAGTTTACGCTCACCAGTACGATCGTGTCATCGTTCGGCTCGCTGCCAAGTGTCCATCGACCGTCGTGCTGGCGCTGAAACACTTCAACGTGCTGGCGATCGCTTGCCACTAAAACATACTCAGATAAGCTCGGAATGGCTCGATAGTCGGCGAATTTTTCTGTACGATCGAAGCGTTCGGTAGAAGGCGAAAGAACTTCTATAATTAAACAGGGATAACTGATATAGGGGTCGTCTGAGGGGCGATCGCGATCGTCACAGGTGACGACGATATCAGGGTAGTAAAACACATTGTTCGCCTCGATGTGGGTTTTCATGCCTTCCACAAACGCTCGACAGCCTGTATCGCGCAGGTGGTTGCCCAGGATTAGATGTAGGTTTGCAGTAATAGCATGGTGGTTGCGCGTGCCACCAGTCATGGCAGATATTTCACCGTCGCGGTATTCGTGGCGGATGGGGCTGATTTCTTCGGCGGCGAGGTAGTCTTCGGGGGAAACGTAGAGGGGATCGGTGGCAAGCATGGTAGGGCGATCGTGGAGTGCGGTGTTGAGGTTAGCTCGATCGTAGCACCTGGGCGAGTAGCAGGTAGGGGGGTGCATCTCAATTTTGCAAAAACATGAGAATTGGAAGCTGAAATCCTTATTTTCTCGTATAGATTTACATTTTTGAGATGCACCCAGGTAGGGTGTGTTGCGGCGTCGATAAATCATGGGTTTTGCCGACAAACATTGACCTCGCCGCAACGCACCGCCCCCACCAACAAACCCTATCAATAAATATGTGAATTTAACCCAAAATTGAATTCGAGGTTCCGTGGACGGTGCGTGACGCGAATATTCCATGAATCTGACAATGCACCCCATTTTTACACCGCGTCACACACCCTACCAAAACCCCCTATTGGGAATTGACATTGCCATCCGATACCTTATCATTACAAAAATATCGCAATTTTTGACAGTTCTAAATGGCAGAATATCGACGGGAATATTGCCAGGGTGCAACCTATTTTTTTACACAGGTCACGTGCGATCGCCAGCCCTGGCTGTGTGACGATATGGCGAGGGTAGCGTTGCGACAGGCGATCGAAAAAGTTCGCCGAAAACGACCGTTTCAAATTGATGCTTTTGTCTTATTACCCGACCATTTTCATTGTTTGTGGACGCTACCGGAAAACGACGGGGATTTTTCGACGCGAATGCGTTTGGTGAAAAGCGATGTGACGAGATCGATTGGCGATCGCTTGAATTTAGAAACGAGAACAACCCCATCGCGAGAAGCCCGTCGGGAACGAAATTTATGGCAACGGCGGTTTTGGGAACATCGGGTACGGGACGAACAAGAATTTGCCGCCTATTGCGATTATATTCACATCAACTCGGTGAAACATGAGTTATGTAAATTGCCGACGGAGGCAATGGTCAAGCGTTCATCGGTTTATTCAAAAAGGCATTTATTCCCCCAATTGGGTCAGGTAGGGTGTGTTGCGGCATCGATAAATAATAGATTTTGCCGACAAATGTTGACTTCGCCGCAACGCACCGCTCCCACCAACAAATTCCATCCATAAATATGTGGATTTAACCCAAAATTGAATTCGGGGTTCCGTGGACGGTGCGTGACGCGAATATTCCATGAATCTGACAAACCGCCCCATTTCTCTGCCGCGTCACACACCCTACCCCAAATGTGTTGAAATCGATTGTGTTGTTTCCCAAAATCCCGGTAGGGTGTGTTGCGGCATCGATAAATCATGGGTTGTAACGAAAATATTAACCTGGCAGCAACGCACCACCCCCACCGAAAAATCCCATTAATAAATATTGGTTTTACACAGACAAAACCGACCCAGAAAAACGGATAATTTCTGGGTCGTAGTGGAAATGTGGAGGCGGTGCGTTACGGCGATTTCCATTTTCTGGTGGCGCACGAAGGTTTATTGTCGCCGCAACGCACCCTACCTGCTTAATCTGCAACGTATGAGCCATGAAGCTCATATCCATCTATGTGGTTATTATCCGTGATTGCTGACTGACTGTCGCACCACGTATAAAACAAACCACCATCGGTCATTATTTGCACCAGTTCTGTTACGGATGTTCTCCAGGCAGCGGGGATCGCAGCGTCTTTAGCGAGTTGATTCACTGTATGCCAACCTGCTAAATGGGCTGGGTTAATGACGTTATTAAAATCGGCCTGTTGAAGGTGAGAATAGACCATTAACCTGGCATTCGGGAAATCATTAGCTGCATTTAATACAGCGTTTAATTCAGCCTGATCGAAAAACTCCAAAAAATCACCCTGATTGTTCCCGTGGAAGCCGGTAAGCACGTATAAGTTTGTCGGGACGACTAGGGCAGCGGCTGCTGCATTCACCTTGCCCAAAAATCCATCGACATCCACCTGACCGGTTGCTGTGAAGATTGTTGCTGCCCCATGATTATTATTTGGGTTGCGGTTGTACTGGACAATTGCATGATTGCTGACTATCCCTGTATTAAATGCCATGAGTTTATCTCCTAAACTATTAGAGTAAAAAGCGTTACCTCAGCATCAGACACGCCAGCGGCGTTTTCCAAGCGATAACTGAAGGTATAATTCACAAATAGAGTAGTAGCATCAACCAAAGTAATACTACCATCGGAATTAACCGTCAGCGTACCCCCTGCTAACGCCACCGAGCTACCTGCCCCATTGTCCGTTACGGAACCTCCCAAATCGCCGCCACCAAAACTGACGATCGTCGCAGCCGGAGAGCCTAACGTATCATTGACGAGCAAGCCGCCAAATGGTGTAAACGGGCTGGAGTTGTAAACCTGCCCATTTGGATCTGAGGATGACACAACCAATTCCTCATTGTCAACCGTTGCCGGGTGCATCTCAGTTTTGCAAAAATATTGCTAAAACAGAGTGCCATTTAAGTAAGCACAGCGTAAAGAAAGAATCTTAGAAACATTCTCTACTTTCCATTGCGCTCCCGATATTTTGACTCGCATTCCGATTTGCTTA
>NZ_JAQNCQ010000009.1:0-2907 GCF_028368005.1 Geitlerinema sp. CS-897
ACCCTATCCTGAGCGGTACGGCAAAGGGCGGAACGAGATTCCGAACCCCCTGGAGGCACGACCTCTCAGCGAAAGGGAAACCCAACTGATAAGTCCTCTGAGTCGGTTCGTACACGTCGGACTCTAGGCGAAAGAAATTAACCAAAAGCCCCACAGCGGAAACGACTTGGGGGAGCAGTCCAGCCAAAGTTCTGGCTGTTCGGCGAGAATACCGCCTGTCGGGAGGGATAAGCCCTTCTAATCAAGACACCGCCACCTCGCGGGACGCAGGTGGAGGAGTATTCATTCGGGCGAAACCCCTCGACTGGCGATCGGTTTAGGTTGGCAGGTGTGTTTCGTCCGGTTTTGGCTGTTGTGGCGTCGTGTATTTCGCGATCGCCAGCCACGCCCGTAACAGTTCGGCAACGCTACCCGCATAAGCAATACAGCCTCGGGGCGTCATGGGAGCGTCGCCGTCGAAAATTTCGCTGACATAGCCGACACCCGCAGTTTGGAGGTGGTGGGCGAAAGGAGACAAGAACGCCATCGCCTCGTTGACATCACCGTTCGCGCGCAGGTGGGCGATCGCGAAGGCTCCCATCCACCACGCCCAAACCGTACCTTGATGGTAGGCGAGATCTCGTTGGGCGGTGTCTCCGCCGTATCGATTGCGGTAGTTCGGATCGTCTGGCGAAAGCGATCGCAAGCCGTGAGAAGTGAGTAACAGATGGCTGCAAGCTTCGACGAGGGCTTTTTGGCGATCGCCCGTCAGCGGACTCACCGGAAGTGACACCGCCAACAGTTGATTGGGGCGTAACGTCGCGTCGTCGCCATCGGGAGTATCGAGAACGTCGTAACAGTAACCGGTACTCGGATTCCAAAACCGTTGAAATCCCCAGTACGCCTGTTGTGTCAATTGTTCGTATTCAGATGTCGGCTTACCCAAGGCGGCGGCAAACTGTCCCATACTCAGCAGGGCATTATACCACAGAGCGTTCACTTCGATCGGTTTGCCCGCTCGAGGCGTCACCACCCATTCTCCAATTTTGGCATCCATCCAAGTCAGTTGGCTCTCGGGCGTGCCTTCAGCGATCAGTCCGTCAGTACGGTCGAGTTGAATGCCGTAGTCCGTTCCCCGACAATAGCAGGCGATCGCTTCTGCCAGAAGAGGAAAAATTTGCGCGAGAAAGTCGCGATCGCCCGTGGCTGCCAAATACAAGCGAACGGCCTCCACGTACCACAGCGTCGCGTCTACCGTATTGTACGCAGGGGAATACGGCGAATCGGACAGAGCGCGATCGCCCGAATAACGGCCTTCGTCGGGAAAGAAATTCGGCAACAACCCATTTTGGAAAAAGCGGCTGTAGGTTAACAAAATCGATTTCGCCGCATCCGGGCGTCCCGTCGCCAGAGTCAACCCCGGCAAACTCATCAGCGTCCAGCGTCCCCAATCCCCAAACCAAGGATATCCTGCCAAAACCGTCGTACCCAAGCTGCCGTCTTCGAGGGGACGACGCACGAGAAAGGCATCGGCAGAAAGGACGAGTTGTTGAACCCAGCCGGGGGAACCGTCGGTTTTCAAACCCGGCGTATCGTGCCAGGCTTGGAGTAACTGACGTTCGTAGCGGTAGCGTCGGGTGAGGGCAGCTTTCCCGTCGAGGCTGGGGTTCGCTTCGGTACTGACGACGACGGTGAGGGATTCGCCGAGTTCGAGGGCGACTTTGAGGGTGGCGGCGTGTAGGTGATCTTCGTAATCTCCGGTACGGCGGTATTGTTCGAGAGCGAGATCGAAGCCAGCATACCAGTTGTAGCGTTCGGTCATCGTCCCGCGATCGCACAGGAGATAAAAGGGTTGCGCCCCGTCACAGGCGATGAGTTTGAGTCCGCGAGCGCAAGGTTCGATTTGCCAGTCTTCCTCCACGACGCTGCCGTGGTGACTGCGGTAGTTGACGAGGGCTTTGACGGATAAATCGAGCGATCGACTGGCACGATGGAGGGTATAGCAAACGTAAGTGGTATTTTCGCCCCGTTCCATCCAAATACGTTTTTCGAGTAACGCCTCGCCACAGGCGAACGTCCAAACCGGCGTCGTCCCCTCGAGTCGAAAGCTTTCGATGTTGCGGTAGCCGTGGGGGGCAATAGTTCCGTCCGCCCAGCGGTTGGTGTAGAGGGAGTAAGATTTACCGTTGTACTGGGCGGTTTCGTCGAGTTTGGCCACCATCAACCGACGTTGGGCCGGAGGTGCGATCGCGGCGATGAGGATACCGTGGTAGTGTCGGGTGAGCAATCCGGCGACGGTTCCCGAAGCATAGCCGCCAATGCCGTTCGTCACCAGCCATTCTCGCTGTTGAACGGTGTCGAGTTCGCCGCAGATTTCCCGCCCGAAATGAATGACCATGCCGATTGCGCTGAGGTTAGGTGTCTTTTGATTGTGACATGGTGGGGGGAATCCTTAGTGGTGCAGAAAAGTCCTGAAACCCTTGTTAGAAAAGATATCGCCGTATTCAAGGGTTGGTCGCAAAATCCCAGATCGGCATCTTGGTGCCGGAGATCCCCGGCATCTCCAAGATGACTGGCCGGCCGGCCGGCGCAACACACCCCCGCCGGTGAGTCCTCAACATATCTTCTCGAACTACGAGCCTGGCTCCATGCCGCCTTGCTGTTGAAGCGCTTGTCCTCTGACCCGGACTCCTCGCAACTGTTACCCGTTACCCAGACACAACTTCGTCATCGTTTGGAGCAACGAGCCGAAACGCTGCTTTCTCCGCCACGGGCGAGTCCCGAGACCACTGACCCCCGAGCGCGACTCGAAGAATCTCTGCGCCAGCGCTTGGACAAACAGCGCGACCACTTGTTGGTCTTTCTGGATGTACCTCAAGTCGAGGCCACCAATAATCGCGCCGAACGACAGTTACGTCCCGCCGTCAT
>NZ_JAQNCQ010000106.1:0-8402 GCF_028368005.1 Geitlerinema sp. CS-897
CCTCTCCCCTTCTCCCCTTCTCCCCCTCTTCAGAAGCTCCCCATTCTCAATTCTCGCCTTGGTTTTGGCGTTCTTGAAGTTTCAGGACGATTTCCTCGTGAACCTCTCGCGTCAGGGGATAGAAATAGGCCAGAATCGAACCGATAATTAACAAGGTCGTCGGTAGCGGTCCGATCGCCAAGCGAATCGCTAACAATGCTGACTCTGGCTGTGGAGGGAGTGCCTGTCCGGGGACGGGTTCGACGAATCCTGCCAGTTCTAACATCTGGCCGACGAGGAACAATCCCAACGCCAAACCAATTTTTTGGAGCAACACCATAAACGCGTAAAACACCCCTTCGCGACGATGGCCGCTTTGGAGTTCGTCCAAATCCGTAACGTCCGTCAACATCGACCAAGGAATTAAATAGGCCGTCGCGACGCCCAATCCCGCCATCGCACAGAGGACGTACAACAGGTCTACGCGATCGCGCGGTAAGAAAAACAAACCACCTTGGGCGACGATCCATAAGATCATCCCCGAAAAATACGCCGCTTTACGGCCGTAGCGGCGACTGATGGCACTCCACAACAACAGGGAGACCATCGCCACCCCCTGCACCACCAACGCCACCATAAAATAGGATTCTAAGCCCATCCAGCCGATCGCGTAATAGGGAATGACGGCCGCCGTCAGTTGAAATGCCAGCCAGGAACAGAGATAAATCCCGATGACGAATAAAAACGGTCGGTTGCGAAAGACAACTTTCAGTTGTTGTTTCAACGACAGAGAGGTTTCTTTTCTAACCTCCGTCTCCGCTGCTGGTTCCGGGCGGTTGGGATCGAAGGCCGTGCGATCGGTGGTTCCCCAAATGCACCAATAGAGGGGTAACACTGCTAAAATCGCACAAATGCCCCCGAGCCAGAGATACTGTTGTTGCGGGTCGTCGATCGCGCCAGCCAACGCAACGCCCAAAGCCAGAGACAGCAAACTGCCCCCGATCGAAAATACAAAGCGAAAACCCGTCAAACTGGTGCGTTCGTTGTAATTTTGCGTCAGTTCCGGTGTCAACGCCGTATAGGGCAAATTGACCGCTGTATACGCCGTATTAAATAAAATACTGACAACCACGTAATACCAAAACAGCCCCCATTGGTCGGCCGGGTCGGGACTCGACCATCCCGGCACCAACCAATGCAAGAAAAAGAAAATGCCAAAGGGAATACCGCCCCAAATCATCCAAGCGTGTCGTCGTCCCCAGCGAGAGCGGGTGCGATCGCTCAAAAACCCCACGATCGGGTCGTTGACCGCATCCCAAATCTTACCGATCAACAAGACCGTTCCAGCCAATGCCGGTCGTAGCTGAGCCACATTGGTTAGAAAAATCAAAAACGAAAACGCCAGCAGTGTCGCTGTAATCCCCGCGCCCATATCTCCAGCACCGAAGGCTAACTTCGTCGCTACACTCAACTTTCGTCCTCGCAACTCAGACCCAGGCGCCGAATTCTCGCTCATGCGATCGCTCCCCTCTCAACACGACCCCCATTTTAAGCTATCCCCCTTCCTACCCCTCGCCGAACACTGCTCGCGTGTATATCGTCGGCGGGGGCGGTGCGCCTCTTTCAGGGAAGAGTTAAGAGTATAGAGTGAAGCGTTAAAGAGGAATTCCCACTCTTCCCTCTGCCCTCTTCCCTCTTCCCTGTAAAAATCCCCCCTTGCCAAGAAACCCAGACAATCGGACACTTGATTTTGAGAGTAGGGGCGGGGTCTCGTGTCCGCCCGCAGCCGATGGAGGTTTTCCGGTGAAACGAGTTTTAGGCATCATTCTCGGAGGGGGCGCAGGGACGCGCCTCTATCCACTTACCAAACTCAGAGCGAAGCCCGCCGTTCCCCTGGCTGGCAAATATCGCCTGATCGACATTCCCGTTAGCAACTGCATTAATTCCGACATTCAAAAAATTTATATCCTGACGCAGTACAACTCGGCGTCTCTCAACCGCCATATCTCGCGGACTTATAACTTTTCTGGGTTTAGCGACGATTTCGTGGAAATCCTCGCCGCCCAGCAAACATCCGACAGCCCCGGTTGGTTCCAAGGCACTGCCGACGCCGTACGTCAGTACATCTGGCTGATGCAAGAATGGGATATCGACGAATATCTCATTCTCTCGGGCGACCACCTGTATCGCATGGATTACAGCCAATTCGTGCAACGTCACCGAGAAACGAACGCCGATATTACTCTGTCGGTGATTCCCATCGACGAACAGCGAGCGTCGGATTTCGGTTTGATGAAAATCGACGATTCCGGTCGGGTGATCGATTTTTCCGAAAAACCCAAGGGTGACGACCTCAAAGCGATGCAGGTCGATACGACGACGTTGGGTCTCGACGCCGAACAAGCGGCGAAAAAACCCTACATCGCCTCGATGGGCATTTACGTCTTCAAAAAAGAGGTGTTGAACGACCTGCTGCAACGATCGCCCGACCAAACGGACTTCGGGAAAGAAATCATTCCCGGTGCGGCGTCAGACTATAACGTTCAGGCGTATCTGTTCGACGGGTACTGGGAAGATATCGGAACCATCCAAGCGTTCTACGAAGCGAATTTGGCGCTGACGAAACAACCGCAGCCGCCTTTCAGCTTCTACGACGAGAACGCACCGATTTACACCCGCGCTCGCTATCTGCCGCCGAGCAAACTCCTCGACTGTCAGGTTACGGAGTCCATCGTCGGGGAAGGCTGTATTTTGAAAGAATGCCGGATCGATCGCTCGGTGTTGGGGGTTCGCAGCCGCATTAACGCCGGGTGCGTCATCGAAGATACCTTGCTCATGGGGGCTGATTTCTATCAACCGTTCGCCGAACGGCAAGGGGAACTCGACGATCGCAAAGTTCCGATCGGAATCGGCGCCAACAGTACGATTCGCCGGGCGATCGTCGATAAAAACGCTCGCATCGGTAAGAACGTTCGCATTCTCAATAAAGAAAACATCGAGGAAGCCGATCGCGAAAATCTCGGATTTTACATCCGCAGCGGCATTGTCGTGGTGTTGAAAAACGCGACGATTCCCGATGGGTTCTCGATTTGAGGTTTGGGGAAACCCATCGATCGCCCGTGTTTAACTGCAAAAGAGCGATCGCCAACGGCTCGAACGTCCTCGGCGTTCGCTCGAGTTCGGGTATTGCCATCGTTTTCGGAAGCGATACCCGAACTCGACGGGCGAAAGAAATCCATTAAACTAGGAACGCAAGGAACAATTGCGATCGCGATACGGATTTTAAAGTGCAATGGCTGCAACGGACTTCAAAGACTATTACGCGATTCTCGGCGTAGACAAGACGGCGAGTAGCGACGAGATCAAACGCGCCTTTCGTCGCCTGGCTCGCAAGTATCACCCAGATATGAATCCCGGCGATCGCCAGGCCGAAGCGAAGTTCAAGGAAGTCAGCGAAGCCTACGAAGTTTTGTCCGATGCCGAAACGCGTCGTAAATACGACCAGTACGGCCAGTATTGGAAACAAGCGGCCAACGGCGGTTCGGCTTGGGGCGGTCGCACTCCCGCTGGCGCGCCGAACGGCTTCGATTTCGATTTCAGTCAATACGCCGACTTCGACGAGTTCATCGAGTCTCTACTCAGTGGTATGGGCGGCGGCCGGACGCGCACGCGTTGGTCTTATCAGAGTAGTCCGGGGGGGCGTACGTCGTCCGGGTTTGGTAGTGGATTTGAAGACTTTTCTCGCTACAGCAGCCGCCAACCGGGAACGTCTCTCGATCGCGAGGCGACGTTATCGCTGAGTTTTTCAGAAGCGTTTCACGGCGTCCAAAAACGCCTCAATATCGGCAGCGAAGTGATTTCAGTTCGCATTCCCCCCGGTGCGAAGTCGGGAAGCCGCGTACGCGTCAAAGGAAAGGGCAAGAAAGACGGCTTCGGACGACAAGGGGATTTATATCTCAACATCGAATTGCAACCCCATCGCTTCTTCTCCTTCGAGGGCGATAATTTGGTGTGCGAAGTGCCGATTTCTCCCGACGAGGCCGTCTTGGGCGCGAAAATCGACGTGCCGACTCCCGACGGTTCGGTGACGGTGAGCGTTCCTCCCGGCGTGCGTTCGGGTCAAATGTTGCGCTTGCGCGGGAAAGGGTGGCGCTTGCCGAAAACGGGCGATCGCAGCGACCAACTGGTGAAGGTCGAAATCGTACCGCCGAAGTCGCTCAGCGCCACCGAACGGGAATGTTACGAAAAACTGCGAGAGCAGCGCAGCAGCAATCCCCGAGAGGATTTACAGGGGATCTCGATTTAAGGCCCCCCAAAAACGGCGTTTTCTACGTCTTGGCGGCTTAGGGAATACTTGAACGAACGCTGGATGTCTTCTTCATCGTCGGGTTTTCGATAGCAGACGACGAGCTGGTCGATATCCAGCCAGATTTCGGCTCTCCAGGTTTGGCGATCGACCCACCAGTGGTTGAGTTCGTCGCGGTCTTGCTGGCATCCTTGGGTACGGAGCCAGTCTTCAATATCCGGTAAGGGATGGTTGTAAAGCGGCGTGGTAGCGGGCGGTGTCATCTTTACTTTACGAAACTTAAAACTCAAACCTCTCTATTACAACGGATCGCCCCTGAGCAATGCAATCGCGATCGCCAGAAACAAACTCCCTCCCAAAGAGGCGCACAGGAGAAATAACGAGAAAACTTCTCCTGGGGACAGGGGGCGATCGACCGGATCGAGATAGGCAGAAGAGGGACGAGAATCGTACTTCGTGGCGGGGCGATCGAGGTCGCGAGACGGTTGCACGACCCGAATGCGAGAATAGCGAATTTGAAGGTCGTAAGCCGCCCGCCGTTCGGGATTGCTGAGGGTGGCGTAGGCTTCGTTTAACTGTTGGAATTTCGAGGTTGCCACCGCGTGGGGCAGTTCGGTGGTGTCGGGATGATAGCGTTTGCTCAGCTCCCAGTAAGCCCGCCGAATATCGATGACGGAGGCGGAGGGATGCAACCCCAACAGGGCGTAGTAGTTTTTCCCTACAGCGGCAACAGTTTCGCGCAGGGCGTCTCGGTTGGTACTGGCTCTTTGCTGTGTCACGCTGCTTTTCCGTGGCGAAGGTCTTTCGGGCGAGCATTTTACCCATTGTAACGAGAGATTTTCGGAGCGTTAAGCTGCCCGATTCCCCCGCTGTGGTGTTTCAAGAAATGCTGCGCCGGAGTTTCGGAGGTTGCGCCGAAGTTGTGGACTATTGCATGCGATCGATCGTCCGATACTGCACCGCTTCGGCGATATGATGGCTTTGGATGGCGTCTTCTCCGGCTAAATCGGCGATGGTACGGGCGACTTTCAGAATGCGATCGGTGGCTCGAGCGGAGAGTCCTAATTTGCGAATCGCTCCTTCTAGCAACTGTTGCGAGGTCTCGTCTAAGGGACACCACTGCCGCAAGTGACGACTCTGCATTTCGGCGTTGCACTGAATCGACTCGTTAGCAAAGCGATCGCGCGATCGTTTGCGTCCCTGCAACACTCGTTCTCGCACGGTTTTCGAGTCTTCCCCCATCGACTGGCGCACGATTTCTTCCGGTTTCAAGCGATTGACCGCGACCTGTAAGTCAATGCGATCCATTAACGGCCCCGACAACCTCGCCCAATACTGGTTTCGCTGGCGAGGGGAACAGGTACAGGGTTGAATGGGGTCGCCGTAATACCCGCAAGGACAAGGGTTCGTACTGGCGACCAGGGTAAACTGGGCGGGAAACCTCACCGATTGACGGGTGCGGGTAATCGTGACGAAGCCGTCTTCGAGGGGTTGGCGCAAAAATTCTAAGACGTTTCGCTGGACTTCCGTGAGTTCGTCTAGAAACAAAACACCTCGATGAGCCAGGGAGATTTCCCCGGGTTTCGGATAACTGCCACCCCCGACGAGAGAAGGCCCCGAAGCGGAATGGTGGGGACTGCGAAAGGGACGCTGGCTGACGAGAGTACCGCGATCGCGCAACAACCCCGCGACGGAGTGAATTTTGGTCACTTCCAAGGCTTCGGAAAACGACAGGGGCGGCAAAATTCCCGGCAACCGCCGCGCTAACATGGTTTTACCGCTGCCTGGGGGGCCGACGAAAATCAAATTATGACCGCCTGCAGCGGCGATTTCCAGGGCGCGGCGAGCGTGAGCTTGTCCTTTCACGTCTTTGAGGTCGAGGTGAAAGGCGCGATCTTGGCTGAAGAGGCGATCGAGATCGACGCAAACGGGGTCTTTCACGTCGGGGTTGTTTAGCAACTCGACCACGTCGGTAATGCTGTGACAGCCGTATACATTCAAATCTCGCACGACGGCCGCTTCGCCTGCGTTCGCGGCGGGAACCACTAAGCCGCGAATTCCCATCTGTGGCGCTGCGGCGGCGATGGGGAGAACTCCGGTGACGGGGCGCAAGCTACCATCGAGGGAGACTTCCCCGAGAAACAGATAGTCTCCGAGAAGTTGTGGGTTGACTTGTTCGGAGGCGGCGAGAATGCCAAGACTAATGGGGAGATCGAAGCTCGGACCTTCTTTGCGTAAGTCGGCGGGGGTCAGGTTGACGACGATTTGTCGTTGGGGAAAGGCAAACCCCGAGTTTTTTAAAGCTGATTTGACTCGTTCGCGCGATTCTTGAACGGCGGTGTCGGGAAGTCCGACGATGGTGGTTCTCGGCAGTCCTCCAGTGACGTCTACTTCGACCCCGACGCGCACCGCTTCGAGACCGTATAGGGATGCACTCCAAATTCTGGCTAACACGAACTCGCTCCCTGGATGGGTTTCTCCGATCGATTCAGTTAAATTTTTATTGTCGTACGTGACGAGGATCGCTGACGTGACTGACATCACGTTTCGCAAGTGAAGAAAAATAAAACCTATCTATATTTAAGTCCGTAATTTCGCGTAGTTTTGCGTAGTTTTAACGCGATCGCAATATTTTTGACACGATCGCTCGAATTTTAACGAATTCTGTCCGTTGCACTCGCGTTTTCCATCGGCTTAGTCTCGTGCCAACTGGGGACGAAAATATCTCGGTTGTGGTATGGCAAGAGGGCGATCGTGTTGAAAAAGAGTTAAAACAAAGAAGGGAGTCAAGTAAACAACTGTGTTTTTTCATCAATTCTAAAGAGTTTTCAGGTTGGTTTACGTAAAAACACGGATATAGTATCCTGTGGATATACGCTATTTTACATACAGATCTCGCAGTAAATTATTAGCTAGAGATTAAACGTCGTGTTCGGGAGCGATCGTGCGACGGTTAAAATGTCTGCTGTCATGTAACTCGTACCAGACGCTGACATTAAAACGATTGAAATAAAGCCAGACCCAGCGTTTTTTTACCATGAACGGTTTTCTCAAAACTCAACTCGTTCGCATAGCGACTTCCTCAATAGCGATCTGGTGTGCGAGTTTGGCAACGCCATCTTGGGGTGTGGATTTATCAAAATATTTCAACGCGATCGAGTTGCAAGAAGTAACGCCAGAACTCCAAAGTCTCGAGTTTGAAGAACTAGCAGAGTTGTGTGCGAATGCCAGTCCTGTCGACGCGATCGAAGCCTGCTCGTTGGCGGTTCAAATGCGAAGCTGTCACGAACCCCTCGAAGAAAGCGATCGCACTCCTGAATGCGTCGTACTGCTCGATAACTTAGGTGCGGTCTTAGAACAAGTCGGCCGTTACGAGGACGCCCTAACAGTATTGCGCTACGCGTTGCAACTCCAACCCAACGACGCGAACGTTTGGTACAACCTCGGCATCGTGTTCGCCAAACTCAACCGATACCAACAGGCATTAGATGCCTTTGAAGAAGCCGCACGTTTGAATCCTAACGATACACAAGCACAAAAACAAGCAGACTTGTTGCGCGAAATCCTCAGCTTCTAGCCACCACTGCGCTTGGCGGGATACCCTTTCTCTTTCAAAAACGCAACGACGCGATCGACGAACTCTCCCTGAATCTCGATCGCGTTGTCTTTTACGGCGCCCCCCGCTCCACATTGACTTTTGAGCGCTTTCGACAAGGCTTTAAGGGTTTCCGGTTTCGCCTGAAACCCTGTGACGATCGTAACTGTTTTTCCTTTGCGCCCTTTGCGTGTCGCTTGCACGCGCAAGTCTTGCTGTTGGGGAAGAAGTTCCTGCACTCGCTCCGGTCCTCGAGCCGTGGCGTCGTTACCGAACTCCGAATACACTAGGCGATCGCGATTAGATTTGTGTTTGGACATGGAAATAGTCGAATTCGATTCTGCATTCAAGTTGACATACTCACCGCCCTAGAAGGGCGGTGATTCCTGCTAAGCAGTTACTGATTCATCGACACCACTTACTGGCTCGGGCTTCCCTTCGTCAGCAGAGGTGGGAGTCTCCTCAGTCGTTTGCGGTTTCCCGCCAGTTTCCCAATGCCCTTGGGTACTGTTCGTCCATTCC
>NZ_JAQNCQ010000107.1:0-7440 GCF_028368005.1 Geitlerinema sp. CS-897
GTCAATCCCTGCTGCTCTGGAGAGATTGGATGTTGGCGCTCATGGCGTTGAAGCCTCACAAATCTCTCCATTTTCAACGAGGGCTAGAGGCTCTATCCCTTGTGAGGCAGGGGGTCTAGCTATGTTGTCACCCTCTCAGGAGCGCCGAATACTCCGAAAAGGTAGGACTTACGCAGAAACCCGGTGAAACACGATATTCCGTTATTTCAGCCCGAACAGAGGAACGAAAAACCGGGTTTCTTGACCGACAACTGCGTAACTCCAGCCAAGGAAAAACTCCCCGTACCCAGACGGAGAGTTCTGTATTGCAAACAAGAGGAAGAGAAGTTTATCGCTTCTCGAACGACTGAACTTCCAAAACAGGCCCGATCGCGGCAAGCGTCATCACATCGTCGCGTACCGAACCGTTAACCTCTACCTTCAGGCCATCTTCGAGCAATTCCGGGGGCGCACCTCGATAAATTTCGTAAGTCGTCCCGTTTTCAGCTTCGATCGCCCAGGTTCCAGTACCCATCGCAACCCGTTTGACCGTTCCCGTTACCGTCATCCTGTCACACCTCCAGGTCTCACTGCTAAACGAGCCAGCGCAACGCAGGCGAGGGCGTTCGCCGCCAGGAAGCCGCGAGCTACCCAACCGCTACCGAGCCACACCAACGCGGGATCGATCGCCGCACTCACCGCCAAACAACTGGCAACGCCCAGTGTCGTTCCAACGGCAAACCATTTCCAATCGCGATGTCCCAGCAGCAACAAGATTAACCCAGCCGGAATCAACACGCTGGCAAAAATGGGGTTGAGAGCCGGATTCCCTTGAATTGCCGTCCCTAACTCCGGTAACGAACTCCCCATGACCCGCAGCGGCCATTGGGGTAAATCGAACAGGTACAGACTCCGCAACACGAAGACGCCGGAACTGCCCATCACCAACCCCGTGGCTAGGTTCCAGTTCCAACGGAAGGGGAAGTAATTCCGCAACAACCACGCCAAGAGATAGGAACCCACAACCATCGCAATTTTCGGCAACAGGGCGATCGTTCCGCCGTCGATCCAGAAGCGGGGGTTCAAATAGCCGTTATCGCGCAACCAACGGAAGAAGTCCCGAAACGTCAGTTGACCGTTAACCGCCAATTGCACGGCAGATTTCGCATCGAGATGTCCCGAGCCAAAATGGTTGAGGGTGTCGTCCTGTACCGGACGAGCCGATTCTTTGAGGATGCGAACCACGTCTTCGGCATCGTCAACGCCAGCCGCTTTAATCAACGCCGCAACCCCAGCCACGTGGGGAGATGCCATACTCGTACCTTGGAAGGCTAAGAAAGCGGGCGTTCCGTTTTGGGGGTCGATGGTATGTTGCAGGATACCGCCCGATTCGCCATTTTTCGTGTTGCCACCGGGGGCGGAGAGGTCTACCCCTGCACCGAAGTTGGAATAGGGGGCTTTGTCGCCAGAGGCGTCTACAGCAGAAACGCCCACAACGCGGGGATAGCGGGCGGGATATCCGGCAGAGTTTTGGTTGGCGTTTCCGGCAGCGGCCACGATAACGACACCTTTGTTATAGGCGTAGTCGATCGCCTCTTGCATCAGTTGACTTTCGCCGCTTCCGCCCAAACTGAGGTTGATGACATCTGCGCCGTTGTCGGCGGCGAATTTAATGGCTTCGGCAATGTCGCTGACGGTTCCGCCTCCTTGGGAACTGAGGACTTTCAGGGGCATCAGTTTGGCACCGTGGGCGATACCGGCAACGCCGAAGTTGTTGTTCGTCGATTGGGCGATGGTTCCGGCGACGTGGGTTCCGTGGCCGTTGTCGTCGTCGGCTCGTTCGCGATCGTTGACGAAGTCGTAACCGGGAAGGAGTTCGGTGGTTTCGAGATCGGGAACTTGGGTAATTCCGGTATCGATAACCGCTACAGTCACGTTTGCACCGTCGCTGTCGAGCCAAGCCCCTTCGATATTAATCGCTTGCAGGTTCCACTGCTTGCTGTAGAGGGGATCGTTGGGGCGGTTGGGGGAGAGGGCGGCGTTGTCCTCTGGGGTAGAGGTGGAACAGCCGCTGTCTCGGTACAGTTCCGGTTTCGGCAAGCCGTAGATATAGTTGGGTTCGATCGCTTCGACAAATTTGCCGAACTCTTTTCTGAGTTGGCGCAGCCTCTGGCGATCGCCCTCTACGATATAAACATTGTCTGTGCCGGAAAATTCGCTGTTGAGACGCGGTTGCAGGTCGTACTGACTGCGAATCGCCTCGAGTTGCTGTTCGACTTGTGCCGGGGGAATGTCTTCTCGAAAGTCGAGAACGATCGAGTCGTACGTGCCTTGGGCGGCGAGTCCTTGAAAGGTGGATAACGCCCACCCCAAGCCGAGGAGAAATAGAAACGTCAGTAAAAGCTTTTTCATAATCGGTTCGTCGTGTGTTCGGCGGAGCGCGATCTTGAGATTTGTTCCACGATAGCGCATTGCTGACGGGCGATCGATGGAGAGATAAACTGGAAGAGAAAGAGAAGTTGAAACGAAATTCTTCGATTGAGAGAGCAACAGCGAGTCAGACGTGCAAATTTCAATCGTTGAATTTTTAGGACGAACTGATTATGGAACGAGGTTTGATTTGGTTGCCGCTGTTGGCGTTGTTTTTCGGCCTGGCTTGGGCGGGGTGGAACGAATTTCAGAAGGTGGAGGCGTATCGCAGTTGGGCCGAAGGATTCGATCGCGCCAAGTACGACATTTTGGCGGTATTGGGTCAAAAAGACCATCAAATCACCTGGGGGAAAGCCACCCGTCGGGGCATGGTGGACTTGCAAACGTTTTCTTTACAAGATGTTAAGGAGATTCGCCTGCTCGTTAACGGGGAAGCGATCGACGAAGAGAATTTACCCCGCAAGAGTAAATCTATTGCCTTGGAGTTCGTGTTTCCCGAGTGGCAACCGTCGGTGAACGTTCCGTTTACGGATGTGGAATTGGCGGCGAAGTGGTGTCGGGTGTTGCGATCGCTCGGGTAAGGAAACGAGGGGATGGAGAGATACGGTACTGGAGACGCTCAGGTCTTTAACTGTTAACTGTTCGCTGTAAAAGAGGTGATGAAACAATCGTTTTTCGCTGCGCTGCTCGATCGGGAATTCAGACCGACGGCGTTGCGGGTGGCGGCGATCGTGGGAACGTTGCTGTTTGCCCTCAACCACGGTTCGGCATTACTGAAGGGAAAAATGACGCGCGATCGCTGGATTTCGGGAGTATTAACGTACTTGGTTCCCTATTCGGTCAATATTCACGGGCAATATGCCAATCGCCGCCGTCACCCGTGAGATCGCTGCAACAACCGACCTAAAGAAACTGACTCGAAAATTAATTTTTCGCGATTTTGGGAATTGCTTTCCTTCGTGCTGAAGAGTTAACCGGTCGTTATCGACGAGTCCACCGAGCTGGGAACCTGTTGCAATTTATTCGCGTCGTAGAAATGTAAATATTTGCGATCGAGATGAGTCGATCGTCCTGTCTGAAGCATCGCTGCGAAACATTGAAAATTTTGCGTGCGAGTCCGAATTTAGCTTTCACGAAGAGGACAATCATGACGACAACACCGCATCGTTGCGCGATTTACCGTAACGCAATGGAACCCCTCGCGATCGAGGAAGTCCAGCGACAACTGCGCGAACTTCCGTTAGATGTGGCGGCCTCGATCGATACGAGCGAGGCGATCGCCTACGCGCTCAACCGCTTACCGCCTCTATACGCGACCACAGTTGAAGGGTGGACGTGGAACCAAGAGCGAGGACGAAACAGTCTCAACGATCTCATTAAAATGGCGGCGAGTTGGGGAATTCGCGAAGCTCAACGCAAGCGCAAACCCTTTGTCACGCCGTTATCGAAACCGGACGACTCTGAAACAGCCCTACACGCTTTGCAGAGTTTGCTCGGACGTCCCGATCTCGGATGGAACGAAATCGTTTCCGTTCTCGAACAACGACTGCACGATCGCCGCCTTCGATCGTCGCTCGATCGCATGGCGGGATAAGGGTAATGTGAGGAGTTGACCCGATGGGGAAATCAGAAGTCCGTCTCGAGTCTCGAGTGCGAACGCCTACAACCCTGAGTTTTGAAAAAATAGCAATCCCGATTGTAACAGTCCGATAATTACGCCGAGTATACCGCCAAGGTTGACGATCGCCTGTAGCTCGCTTTTGACAATTCCTTCGACTGCGGCTTCTAAATTTTCAGGAGAGGTAGCGTTGACGCGATCGACAATGACGCTGTCGATGGCCAAAATGGGAATGACTTTCGCGACAATTTTTTCGAGATCCTTTTCCAGATAGCGATCGAGTACTAAGGCGAGTTCTTGACCGATCAGTTCCAAGGACGAATTGACCACCGTTGACGTTCGCAAGCGGTTGACGATCGCCTGAGCTGCATGCTCGAAATCTACTGAATCCCCCAAGCCGCGCAGCAAATCCGCGCCTTCAGTACGGATGTATTTCCGCACGCTGTCTCGCAGGGTTTTTCGCAGTTGACGAACTGTCGAAACGGGAAGGTTTTGCAGCGACAGATTTTGTAACCATTCTTTCAGCCGCGACTGCAAATCCAAAGAGTCTATGACTTCGGCTAGCTGTGCGTTTGCCTTTTCCTTTTCATCGAGACAGTAATTCCGCAGGCGAACCAGCGTATTTCGCAACCCCAACAAATGGGCGACGATCCAGTAAGTTCCACTACTTTTTTCGCGAAAATTTTCGTCGATAATAACGATATTGCGATCGGTCAAAAAATCCACGATCGCCAACCGTACCGAATTAGGAGACAGCGCCACCTGCATCAACCAATCCGCCAGTTGAGACGCTTGTTGTTCCGTCAGTTGGAACTCTAACAGCACGTCGTCGAAAATTTTATCGACTTGGCGAACTAAAAAATCGTCCCGCCGCGACCAAACCTTTAACAAACGAGGTAAAGATTCCCCAAACAGATCGTGTAGAATACCGGCAAGAATGCGAGTAGTTTTGCGATCGCTTCCGGGGGTCAGTTGTTGGCGAGCCATATCGAGCAGCCACAGGATCGCCCCCCGTATCCGTTCGATGGACAACAACCGCCGCGCTAACCCTTGCAGTTCGGCGGGCGTCAACAACGATCCCATAATCGTATCGGCCACGCGCTTGGCGAGGCGTCCCTGATTGCGAGGGATCAGCCCCGGCGTAAGGGGAACGCGATATTTTCCAATATGATAAGCCCGGTAGGGGCGGAATAACATCTTAATGGCGAGATCGTTCGTGAAATAGCCGATGATTCCTCCCGCAACCGGCGGAACGAATAGAAACCAAAGATTTGAATTCAAGGTCAAAACGCAAACAAGCAGCGTACAAAAAAAGACGTTCGGTGTTTTTGGTGCAACTCTGACCCGTTCGGACGCGCTTCTGTCTATTTTACGGTTGAGTTTGACGGTCTGTGCGACAGGGAAGCTTCAGTTTTCGCAAGTTTGACCGCTACGAGAACCCCCATCGTCCCCCCCGCGATCGGATAGTGAACGGCGCGATCGAACCCCGCTTGACGGGCGAGTTCGACCTGTTGGCTTCCCGTGGGAAAGCGATCGAGACTCGGTTGAATGTAAGCGTATTCGTCCGTCAATCCGAACGACTCGGCAGTGGGAACCACGAAAGTTTCGAGATACCATTGCTGAAAGCCCAACATCGCCGTCGAAGTCGGTCGGTGCATATCCAAAATTGCCGCCGTCGCTCCCGGTTTGAGAACCCGGTACAGTTCTCGCAAGCCTCGGGGAATATCGGTTAAGTTTCGTAACCCGTATCCCATCGTTGCCGCATCGAAGGTTTCGTCTGCAAACGGTAAATTCAGAGCGTCAGCTTGCACCCACTCCACAGATAATCCGCAATCGCGACTGCGTTGGCGGGCGACATCCAACTGCGATCGCGAAAAATCAGCCCCGACGACCCGTCCGCTCCGGCCGACCGTTTCGGCCAGTCTCAAGGCCAGATCGCCACTTCCACAGCATAAATCGAGACAAGTCTGCCCTGCACCTGCCTTAGACCAGGAAATCGCCATCTGTTTCCAAATCCGATGTAACCCCAAACTCAGGCTGTCGTTGAGTCGGTCGTAAACCGGGGCGATGCGATCGAATAAGTTTTGAATTTGCGTGGCGTCGGGGATATTGTCCATGTCTCGAGAAAAGTCTTAAGCAAGGTCAGCGCACGTCAAGGCCAGAGCGATTTGCTGGGCGCAACGGTGAATCCATTCGACTTCCTTCTCTTGTACGCTGTTCGGCTGCGTCCATTGCAGCGAGGCCACGGCCCGCAGTTGGCCGCGAAACGCGATCGGTAATACCAAATGCGCTTGAACGCCAGAGCTTTGATAGGAATCGAGTCCAGACAGGTCGGGATCGGCCGAAACGTTTGCCGACCCTTGAATTTTGCCGGTGGCGATCGCCTTCTCCACCAACAAATCGCCTGCTAAAGACAGCGCGTCAGCGTTGCCGTGACTGGCATAGCCGTCGACGAGACCACCGTTTTCAACCAGTTGCAACACGCAGGCTTCGGCTGAAAAGTTCTCCCCGAGAGCGCGAGCGATCGTCTCGAGGCAGGATGCCGCATCTTCAGACGTTTCAGCAACCTGCATCAGCGTTCCCAACACGGCCATTTGTGCGTGAGACCATTCCAACTCTTCAGTTTTCAACTTGAGGAGTTCGTAGGTATCGGCTGCCCGTTTGACCACACCTCGCAATTCGTTCGGGTCCCAAGGTTTCGTAATGTACTTGTAGACTTGTCCCGAGTTGATGGCTTCGACGAGATCTTCAATATCGGTAAAGCCCGTAAGGATAATCCGTACCGTGTTGGGAAACTGAGTAACCGTTTTACTGAGAAACTCCGTTCCCTTCATTTCCGGCATCCGCTGGTCAGAAACAATAACCGCCACTTCTCCTTCTTTTTCTAAAATATCGAGGGCTTCGATGCCACTTTCGGCTTTATAGACCCGAAACTCTCGTCGAAAGGTTCGATAGAGTAGGTCTAGATTGTCCGGTTCGTCATCGACGACGAGCATTTTGGGTTTCTTGGGTCGCATCGAACTCCTCAATCGATCTCTCAATTCATCAAGCTCAGACATGGTGTCGGTCATATTTCGCCTCCACTCGGAATAATTCTCCCTATGTTGCTAGATTTCACTCACGACAGCCAACAACAACCATAGGGCAAGACACTTTCTACATCATACTTTCTTTCCAATTTAGGAGATGCTGGGAACCCCTGTGAAGTCAAGCGAAGAATCTTCACAGTCGTCGTGCGTCACCAGATATCTCAAGCGTCCGTAACACGAGGATAACCTAGTGCAGCGTCAACTCTAAGAATTAGGGTTAACGGGAGTATTGAGGTAATCTGTAGGGAGCGAGCCGGAGTCCCATGCAGAAAAAATACATTGTGCGCCTGACAGCAGAAGAGCGTCATCAGCTACAGGCAGTGA
>NZ_JAQNCQ010000108.1:0-38087 GCF_028368005.1 Geitlerinema sp. CS-897
ATATTTACAAGCATTTGTTTCTGAAAAAATTAGTTATGTACACTGGCTAAGAGAACTGGTTGTTTGTTGCTAAATTTGGCGTTTTATAGGATTCGTGTATCTATTTTTAGAAGATTGAAACGATCCATTCAACACTTCTGAATTCGGGTGTATCTCAAAAATGTCTATTAAGATCGAATTTCAATACTTTAGAAAATCATGAAGTTTCGATCGCGCAACAGAAGCACAGAAGTCATGAGAATAGTTAAGTCGAGTGTTAAATCTCTCTCTCAATATTTAGAGAGTGAGTCGATCCCGTCAGGCTGTTCTGGCGAATGGTTTAGCATTCCTTTCGGAATCACAAATCGGGGGAAACGACAAAAACCCCGAACCTCATTACTCGACTCAACTATTTTAAAAACCGTCCCGATCTTCGAGTGCGATTGCGTTTAAAATCGTTCGGACTCTAATTTTTCACTTTCTTCCTGACGTCGTTCTCCTTCGGAAGAAATATTTCTAAAGAAATACTTTGGGCTAAACAGCAAAACTCCCCAAGGTGTTTTGTTAGATCCAAACAAAACTCTATCTCTTTAGCTTTTAGTATAACGAGAATTTCTAAAAACTCCAAATCAAGACATAGACTCGAGATGCGATCGCCCTCTAGAAAATCCGATCTTGCGACGAATATAACGAGATAAACGCGACACAAATCGCTCAAACACTCAATTTGTCCGTAAAATCGAAGTGAGATCGACAGTTAGACGATAAACGTGACATCATAACAAAATCCCTGCGATTTACTATCTCCGAGCAATCGCAAATGTCCGATCGGAAATCCCCAACCCGATTTCGATTTCTAGAAAAAAGAGTCAAAAAGACTCTAAGTTTAACTCATCTGAGCGATTAGAATTCCGATAACTCAAACGTCCCTCAGCACGATAAAATAGAAGACTACGCTAAACCAAGTCTGTGCGCGATGAGTAAGGGAACATTATTCGATAAAGTCTGGGAAGCCCATAGCGTGGGAACGCTGCCTTCGGGTCAAACGCAACTGTTTATCGGGTTGCATCTCATCCACGAAGTCACCAGCCCCCAAGCCTTCGCCATGCTGCGAGAACGGGGTCTGAACGTCCCCTATCCCCAGCGAACCGTGGCCACCGTCGATCACATCGTCCCCACGGAAAACCAAGCGCGTCCCTTCGCCGATACCCTCGCCGAAGAGATGATTCGAGCCTTAGAAAACAACTGCAAAGAACACGGCATTCGCTTCTATAACGTCGGTTCCGGCCGTCAGGGAATCGTCCACGTCATCGCGCCGGAACAAGGACTGACCCTGCCGGGAACGACCATCGCCTGCGGTGACAGCCACACCTCTACCCACGGCGCCTTCGGAGCGATCGCCTTCGGTATCGGCACCAGCCAAGTCCGCGACGTTCTGGCCTCCCAAACCCTGGCCATGAACAAACTCAAAGTTCGTCGAGTCGAAGTTAACGGCGATTTGCGCCCCGGTGTCTACGCCAAAGATGTCGTCCTCCATATCATCCGCAAACTGGGCGTTAAAGGCGGCGTGGGCTATGCCTACGAGTACGCTGGCACCACCTTCGAGAAGATGTCGATGGAAGAACGGATGACCGTTTGCAATATGTCCATCGAAGGGGGCGCCCGTTGCGGTTATATCAACCCCGACGCTACCACTTACGACTACATCCAAGGCCGCGAATTCGCCCCGAAAGGCGAGGATTGGAAGAAAGCCGTCGCCTGGTGGAACAGCATTCACAGTGACGCCGATGCCGAATACGACGACGTGGTAGTCTTCGACGCCGCAGAGATCTCCCCGACGGTGACGTGGGGAATTACGCCGGGACAAGGTATCGGGATTGACGAATCGGTGCCGACGCCAGACAGTTTACCGGAGGGCGATCGCTCGATCGCCGAGGAAGCCTACAAATATATGCAGCTATCCCCCGGAACCCCCATCAAAGGCACGAAAGTCGATGTTTGTTTTATCGGAAGCTGCACCAACGGACGCATTAGCGACTTGCGAGAAGCGGCGAAATTCGCCCAAGGCCATAAAGTCGCCAACGGCGTGAAAGCCTTCGTCGTCCCCGGTTCCGAAGAAGTCAAGCAACAAGCCGAAGCTGAAGGCTTAGATAAAGTCTTCCTCGAAGCGGGGTTTGAATGGCGCAACGCCGGATGTTCCATGTGCTTGGCCATGAACCCGGATAAGTTGCAAGGCGACCAAATTAGCGCCTCGTCCTCCAACCGTAACTTTAAAGGCCGTCAAGGATCGTCTTCGGGACGCACGCTGTTGATGAGTCCTGCGATGGTGGTTGCGGCTGCGGTCAACGGTTCCGTCGCCGACGTGCGCGAGTTGATGTAATCGCGTTCAAAATCTCCGTAATACGGGCATCTTGCCTGTCTTTGAACCTGTTTCGAGAGGGTTCGTAAGCTAACGGTGGGCATTGCCCACCCGACAACTCCAGTTTTAGTCACTCTGCGCCGAAGAAAGATGAGTCAAATCAAAAACATTTCTGGACGAGGTATTCCCCTGGCTGGCGACGATATCGATACCGATCGCATCATTCCAGCCCGTTATCTGCGTTGTGTTACCTTCGACGGCCTCGGCGAACACGCCTTTAAAGACGATCGCGTGCAAACCAACGGCGAACATCCGTTCGATCGCCCCGAATACCAAGGCACCAACGTCCTCGTCGTCAACGCCAACTTCGGCTGCGGTTCGAGTCGCGAACACGCGCCCCAAGCCATTCGTCGTTGGGGAATCGAAGCTCTCGTCGGCGAAAGCTTTGCCGAAATTTTCTTCGGAAACTGTGTCGCGATGGGCGTTCCCTGCGTCACCGCCGACGCCGAATCTGTCGAAACCCTGCAAGGGGCGATCGCCAAAGATCCCCAAACGCCGATCGCGGTGGATTTAGAAAACATGGAAGTGCGCTGCGGCGATCTGACGGTATCGGTGTCGATGCCAGAAGGGGCGCGTCAGAGCTTCCTAAACGGCGTTTGGGACAGCTGCGGACAGCTCGTCAACCAACGCGACGCCGTGCGCGAGACCGCCGCGAAACTTCCCTATTTGGCTTGGCGTTAAACGCAACCCGAGGCAGCCTCGGTTCAGAAAAACCGTTCGTGAGAAAAAGACGCGGGTTGGAGCGATCCGCGCCTTTGTTTCGATCGTACCTGCTATTGAACCCGTCTTTACTGCGACTTCGTGCGACGAACGCGAGTTTTACCCTTCGCGCTTCGAGAAGTAGAGGATTTCGTACTCGAGGTGCGCGTTCTGGATTTCGTAGTCGGCGTTTGGGTTCTCGGCGTTTGGGTTCTCGGCGTCGAACTCATCGGCATTCCCCCTGTGGTATTGCTGCGGGTCGTGCGGAACGTGACGTTAACCCCTTCGTTGCTTTGTTCGAGAACCAGCAGTGGCGTCGGTTTGGCGTTTTGATCCCAGTGGATGTACGCCACGCGCCCTTGTAAAGCGGGTTGCCAAGTGTCGTTGTCTCCCGCCGGACTGAGATAGGTTTCAATACAGTCGATAATTTGACTGATGGTCGCACTCGTCGGTTGAGTGGGAAGTTTGGTGAGCTTGATTTGGATGCGGAACAACACCCGTTTTTTGATGTTGGCGCCCGATCCGGTTTCGTACTCCACATCGAAGATTTCGTTGACTTGACGTCCGGTCCCTCGGTTTTCGGCGGTCGGACGCAACGCCACAGAAATTTTGCTTTTGACCTTGACTTTGATTTGGTTGACGATGCCGAAGTGGAAGGTTTCTTCTTCCATCCGCATTCGCAGGTAGTCGAGGTTGAATTCCCGCGAGTGGATTAAGTCCGGGTTGCGCTCCATCTTGGAAATCGTATCGATGGCGCGTTTGTATTTTTTCTGAAGTTCGCGGTTTTTAAACTCTTCGGTGCGAAGTTTCTTTTGTAGGCGATCGCTCGTCACTTTATAGGTGACACCGAGGGCGATCGCGGCCACGAGGAGCAATCCCGAAGCTCCCATCCAAATGACAGGGGGAGCCGCCGATCCTTCTGTAGAGGTCGGGGGGGCAGGGGCTTGTGCCAACGTCGTTTCGACGGGGATGGCGGGAGTTGACATGGTCGATAACTCCATGGGTTCTTGACGGGTTCAGCAGGTAGCGCGACGGGCTTCGCCTCATTGTTAAGATGCCCGTTCGCCTGAATCTCGATATCAGTTGCGATGGAAAACGATCGCTTCGACACGCCAATGCCACCCCGAGTTTGCCCGGAAGCTGGGACAATAGACTTCGTAAAGCCGACTGCACTTCACTGGGTCTAGTATAGTGGCTGGCTTGCAAGCGCCGTTTTCTGGCCAGAGCGAAATGAGAACGCGATCGAAGGTTCTGGGTTAACCTTCAGTCTGCCTGTCCAACGAGCGTTGTTGCGCTCGATCGCCCTTTACTGGATCGATCTATATTCAATTGTATTCTCTATGCCGTTTCTTGCACTATCTGAGTCGGTCGCCGCGCGATTTTCCTCCACGATTCGCCTCGTTGCCACAGACATGGACGGGACGATGACGTGTCGGGGAAGGTTCGCGTCGTCTTTGTTTCGAGCGTTGGAAGATTTAGCCGAGCGGGATATTTCCGTTCTCGTGGTCACGGGGCGTTCGGCCGGTTGGGTCGGCGGTTTGGTGACGTATCTTCCCGTATCTGGGGCGATCGCAGAAAACGGCGGGTTATTTTACGCTGACGGCGACAAGCCACCCGTTCCCCTGGTTCCCATCACCAACTTTGCAGAACACCGCCGAGAACTGGCGCAGGTGTTTCGTGCGCTACAGACTGATTTTCCACGCGTGCGCGAGTCTGAGGACAACCGCTTTCGCCTGACGGATTGGGCGTTCGATTTGTCGCAACTCTCGCCGCAAGCGTTAGAGGGTATCGCCGCCTGGTGCGACGATCGCGGGTGGGGATTTACCTACAGTTCCATTCAGGGGCATTTGAAACTCCCCCTACAGGATAAAGCCAAAGGGGTGTTGCAGGTGTTGGGCGATCGCTTTCCCCAACTCTCCCCCAACGAAGTCGTCACCGTCGGCGACAGTCCCAACGATGCCAGTTTGTTCGATGCTGCCGTGTTTCCCCATTCCGTCGGCGTAGCCAACATCGCCAAATACCGCGATCGCCTGCCTTATCTGCCCCAGTACGTCACGCAAGCAGAAGAAGGAGACGGATTTTGCGAACTGGCGAGTTACTTGCGATCGCCGATCCGAGAAACTTCATAGAAACAGCACCGTACAAACGTCCCAACAACGGGAGTTTAGCGACAATTTTTTCGACTCCATGTCGCGATCGCCCGGAAACTGTCCGTTAAATTGTAAAATTATGTAAAGAGACCGTCTCTCAGACACTCTTGGAAACCCGGACGTTTCGCTCAAATACGGCACTCATGGCCAATTCGATGACCACTTCGATCGCGATTCCCACCTTGTTACTCGCCGTGGGATTAGTCTTTTTCATCCGTGCCGCGTCCAAAGACCGCACTCAGGAAGTCTGTTTGGCTAGCGATCGCGCCCCTGAAGACCTCTCGTCGTCTCTCAAACAATACTTCACCCAACGGGCTTATCGCGCCGCCGCCTTCCATCCTGACGACAATCGAGTCATATTTGAAGGACGAGTTCGAGCGAGTTGGTTTCTCGCCATCTTTCTCAGCCTTCTCGCCGCTGTCGGACTGCTCTGTGTGGCCTTGGTCTTCTCGAGTTTGGTTCCCAAACTTTCAAACTTTGCGCCCCTACTCGTGATAGGATCTCCCCTTGCTGGGGTCTTGTACTGGAAAAGTGCCAACCGCAGCGAACGGGTGACGGTAAAAGTCGAGGCCGCCCGCGACTGCAATGCAGCCGAAGGCAGCCGTGCGACTGTAATCGCTCATCGCGACGAATTGATAGCATTACAGCAGGCGTTGCCTGACTTACGCAGTGCCGAAGCGACGACAAACTCGAAGACCTCGAAGATCTGAGTCGCTAGGTTCGTGCGACGGATCGAAGCGGTTACTTACCGCTGGCCGTCTGCGTCCGCTCTTGCTGCTCGATGACCAATCGCAAACTGGGAAATAGGAAATGGTTTTCCTCGACGTACTGGGCGCCAAAGAGACCTTTTTCAGCCCAAAAGTAGCGATCGGTCGTATGTTCGTTTCGCTTGACGAGGAGCAGAGCAGGCGGCGCAATTTGCGCGGATTTGATATACTTACGTGCAGCAGTGACCGGTTTGTCTTCCCCGCTTTCAATACTGTACTGAGGCACGTGTTCTAAGATTCTTCGTCCTTCTTGACGGCGACGGCTCTTTCTTTTGCGTCTTCTTGCCAAGGTTGTCTACCTCCTCTTGTTGCCGACGGGTTGTAGTGATAGCTACCAAAACCGAGCAAAATATATCAGATCTTGACAATAATTTCAACTGTTTTTTAGGAATTCGATAAGTTATTTAAAATAGTCAAGAGACGATCGCCCTCACCGCCGCAAAAAAAATTCCAATCCTCACGACTCTCGAGCGCAACGAAGTCATCGGCGGTTTGGTTGAGTTCGGTCGATCGTCAATCCCATCCTGTTGCTGAGGTCGGTGTTGTCCTGCCACTTCGACTTCAACATCGACCGAAACGACCTGGCTCGAGCGAAATGTCTTATGACGATTTCTGTCAGCAACGAACTCCGAACTCTTTGTCGGGAGCAAGTCACGCTCCTCGAACGCAACTTAGGGGCTTCGCCGATCGTCGTCTACCTGGCCGATCGTGCGATGGGAGGTTCGCAAGGTAAGTTAATCCCCGTCGTGGCCGAACCCGAAAGCCAGCGCGATTGGGAAAGCATTGAAATTCCGATGACGTTCGACGAACCGTATTCAGATGTGGAACGGAGTTCTTACCGTCCGTACCGACAATTGCGATCGGCTCTTCCAGTATCGACAGACCCTTTAGTCTTCGCGCCCAGTGACGACGAGTCCCCCAAAGGAGATGCAAGCGCCAGCGAGGACGCCGTCCCCCCCGAATCCGATCGACTCGTCCTTCCGCTCGTTCACGATAACGTCGTCGTGGGGCTGCTGGTGATAGCGCGTCCGGGGCGACCCTGGAGCGAGGGCGATCGCGAAACGGTCGAACGCACCGCCCACACCATCGCCATCGCCTGTCTGCTCGAACAACGAGGTCAGTGGGCCGAACGCAACTATCGCCAACAGCAGCAGCTTCAAACCCAGCGACACGACCTCCTGCACGACTGGCTGCACCAGTTCCGAAATCCCCTCAGCGCCCTCCGCATTTTCGGAAAACTCCTCACCAAACGCCTCAATCCCGATGACGAACGGCGACAGTACGCCGATAACATCGTGCGAGAGAGCGATCGCCTACAAGATTTATTGCAAGATTTCCACGAGGCGATCGATACCGAACCCTTCGTCTTACCCAAGAGTGTCGATTTCGAGGCTGACGCCGACGAAGTCCCCGCGCCTCTTCCCCTACTACCCTACAGCGACGATCGCCCCGACCCCGTCGATTTACACGAGGTTATTGCCCCGCTGGGCGTGTCCGCTCGTGCCATCGCCAGCGATCGCCACATCGACTTTCACGCCAGCCTTCCCGACGACCTTCCTACAGTGCGAGGCGATCGCAAAGCCTTAATCGAAGTGGTCAACAACCTCATCGACAACGCCATCAAATACACCCCAGAAGGCGGACGAATCCGCCTCGACGCGGGAACCTTCCACCACGATCGCCTCGGAGAAGGCGTTGCCATCGCCATCAGCGACACCGGCCTCGGCATTCCACCCCAAGACCTAGAACATCTCTTCGAGCGGCGATTTCGGGGCGTACGAGCCGACAGCAACATCCCAGGCACCGGACTCGGACTCGCGATCGCCCGCGACCTCGTGCGTCAAATGCACGGCGAAATCGAAGTGTTCAGCCCGCCCCAACATCCCTGGAACACCTTCGAGCCGTCAGATACCGGAACGACCTTCCGAGTATGGCTCCCGTTTTACCACCCGTAGGGTGCCGTGACGCGGGCGCCCAAATACCGCCGAAGTCCGGTCAATGTGGTTTTACCGCGTCACGCACCGCCCCCACCAGGAGATGGGGAGAGGGGGAGAGGGGGAGATGGGGAGATGGGGAGAAACTATCGAACACTGGATATTACTGGTTCACGACTTCCACGCGGGAGGTGACAAACCGATTCATCCACTGTTCCAAAAAGGCGCGGTTGGCTTTGCGCTGTTCCATATCCGTCGTATCGAGAGGATGGGGCGCCAATCCCTGAAGCGCAGCCGTGGTTACGCAAAACATCGACTTTTGGAAACTTTGGCAAATTTGCACCCGCAAATCGTCTTCCTGTCGCTTCCCTTTTCGATAAATCTCGTGCAGGTAATCCGGTAGAAAGTGACGCATATCTTGCATCAGTTGCGTCGGTGGAATTCCCGCACCTCCAATCGGTAACGGATCGGCGTAAAGCGCCCCGTAAGTAAAATCGCCCTGTTCGGCCGGAATTTGGAACGCTTGGGCGTTATAAGACACCGTACCGGGGAAAGGAGCGCCTCGGAAAAAAATCGATTCCACGTAGGGAACCGCCGTGTCTACGAGAAAGGTTAATCCGACAGATTTGGGGATGATATCGTAGGTTTCGCCGTCGATTTCTACGCTGAAGGTAATGGGGCGGTTGGCGTCGGCCACCAAGCCATTGAGGATATGTTGGACGACTTGCGGAATCGATTGAATTTCGCCGCGATCGTAGCGATCGGACAGCGAGAGAAACATATCGCTCATGACCCGCCAAAATTGCCCCAAGCCGCTGTAATAGCAGGACTGACGAACTTGTTCGGGGAGGAAATCGGGAAACAGCCCGTTTAACCCTTGCATAAAGGGATTTCCACGAAGTTTGGCGCGAATGGCACGAACGGCAAGGTTTTTAAATTCATCGGTGTCGAGATATTCGTCTAAACCATTTCCTCCGTGCCAGAGCATCGATCGCATACAGTATTCGGCATATTCGTAATTGATGCGATCGTGCCACCAAAATTTCAACAATTTCGAGAGCGTGACCTCGCCGTTGAAATATTTAAAAAAGGGAAACAATCTTAAAAATTGATGTTCGGCGATGTAAATCAGATTGCGAGAATAAGCATCGAGAACGACACCGTAACTTTTTAAAATTCCGACGACTTCAACCACGTTCTCGGGCGTATCTTTCAATAACGCCTGACCGCTTTCAAGGCGGTGAACGTATTCAGCCAGGGGATGGCTCGACGGAGCCAGAGGTGTACTAACCATAACGAGCGATTACATTAAAGTAGGCGATCGGGGAATCAAAAATCTTGCAAAAAATCCGAAACTCGAGAGTTTAGAAGACTTCCTTTGAGGGGGGAATTTCAATCGCCGAAGTTTGTATCGTTTGGACGATCGAATAACCCGGCACTAAGGTCGCGGCTTCGGCATCGCTCCAACGGACGAGCCAGTTCGGTTGTATGCCAAAGATAACGAGTAACAGTGCCAACACGATCGCCGGAACGCGATCGCCCCACTGCACGGGGGGTAAATCGGTCACGATGTCAGACAAACGACCGAAAAATACTCGGTTGACCATCAACAGGAAATACACCGCCGTCAACCCGGTTCCGACTAAACAGAGTAACGTGGCGATGGGGAAGACGGGGAAACTACCGCGAAACACCATAAATTCGGCAATGAAGCCCACCATACCGGGAATTCCAGCACTGGCCATCACGCCGACGATCGTCAAACTTCCCACGAGGGGCAATCCTCGCTCGGGGTTGAGCAACCCCCGCAGTTTGTCGATATCGCGAGTTCCCGTCTTTTTACCCACCACGCCCACGAGTAAGAACAGCATCGCAGAAATCAGACCGTGACTGACCGATTGGGCGATCGCCGCCAACAAACTCAGATGGGTTGCAGCAGCGGCGGCCAGGAGGATATATCCCATGTGGGCGATCGACGAATACGCCACCATTTTCTTCATATCCTGTTGGGAAATCGCCGTCAGCGCCCCGTACAACACGCTAACAGACGCCCAAATCGCCAGTGTCGGCGCGGCGACCGACCACCCTTCGGGAAACAAGCCGACGCAGAACCGCAACAAACCGTAAGTACCCAGTTTCAGCAACACCCCCGCCAACAAGACCGATACGGGGGTCGAAGCTTCTACGTGAGCGTCGGGAAGCCAAGTGTGAAACGGGAAAATGGGGATTTTGATACCGAAGCCGACAAGCAATCCGGCTAACAGAATCAGTTGCGTCGTTACCGGAAGACTCGCGGTCAAATTCGGGTTGTAATCGAAGTTTTGCGCTCCCGTCAGCCACACCCATCCCAGGAACGACGCCAGGATGAAAATGCCCGATACCGCTGTATACAGCAGGAATTTCGTCGCTGCGTAGCCTCTACGTTTTCCGCCCCAGATCGCAATCAAGAAATACAGGGGAATCAGTTCGATTTCGTAGAACAGGAAAAACAGCAGTAAGTCTTGGGCGAGAAACGCTCCTGAAACCCCGGCGTTGAGGAGTAACAGCAGAGAATAGTAAAAGCGAGGACGCTCGATATTCGACGCACTGGCGAATACGGCGATGAGGGTCAACCCTGCGTTGAGAACGAGTAACGGTAACGAGATTCCGTCAACGCCTAGGTGGTAGTTCAATCCCAACCACTCGACCCAGGGGAGGCGTTCGGTGAATTGCATTCCCGTTTGGGTCAGGTCGAACTGTGCGGCGATCGCGATCGTCCACAGAAGCAATCCAGCCAGCGGAACGAGGGTAATGCTACGAAATCGCGACGAGGGAAGCGTCGTGGGTAACAGAAAAATGAGACCAGCCCCGAGAACGGGAACGAAAATTAACGCGCTGAGCATTCGTCTTTTTAAAAATTGAGCATTGACAATCGATAATCGATAACGGAGCCGTAGCGGCCGTAGGGTGCGTGACTTGAAAAATCGGGTATAAATCCTGAGACCGAGAAATCGTCACGCACCGACAATGTACACCGCCAACATACAAGGCTGCGTGACTTGAAAAATCGGGTATAAATCCTGAGACCGAGAAATCGTCACGCACCGTCCTCAACCGGGAGATGAGGAGATGGTGTGAAATCTCCTCATCTCCCTATCTCAAAACGGCCAGGTCAAGGCCAGAAAGACGAGAACGCCGGTTCCGACGAGAATCGTCAGGACGTAAAACTGAGACTGACCGGAAACGCTGTATTTGAGGGCTTGACCGCTGAAAATGGCGACCCATCCGACGAGGTTCACGGCGCCATCGACAATGTATCGATCGAAGGTGGAGGCGAGGCGAGAGAACAGTGCGACTAAGGCAACGACGGTCACGCGATAGATGCGATCGATATAGAAGTCGTAAGCGAGCAAGTCTTGCCAAAACCGCACGAGAATGCGACGCGATCGCGCCCCAGTCCGCTCGAGGGGGATGATACTTCCCGTCATGACACCGAGGAAGCCGCTTAACACCAGCAAGGGAACGCCGAACTGAACCAGGGGATTGTGGGAATATTCCCAAGGGCCAGTCCAAGTTAAGAGCAGTTGCCAACGTTGCAAAATTAGCGGAACCAACAGCGTCACGACGATGAGAGACACCATCGGAACGGCCATCGGCCAGGGGGCTTCGGGAGCGCGACGGGTTTTCGGTTGGGCAGACCCTAAGAAGATCGATCGAAACACCCGCGTCAAACTCAAGGCGCTCAGTCCGTTGACCACCAGTAAAATCGATACCGCCCACCAGGGGATATCTTGAAAGCCGTTGACCCAACGGCGCAGCGTCCAGAACCCACCCAAAGGAAGCAAGGCGACGAGTCCGGCGGAACCGACGACAAAAGAAGTCGTCGTGGCGGGCATTCGCGACCACAGACCGCCCATTTCGGTGATGTTTTGGCTGTTCGTAGCCAGAATCAAAGAGCCGACGCTCGTAAATAGCAGCGCTTTGGCAATGGAGTGGGTAAATAGCAGCAACAGGGCGATATCGACTTGTCCGAGACCGACTGCGATAAACACCAGACCCATGTAGGCGCTGGTGGAGTGGGATAGGGTCCGTTTAATATCGATTTGAGCGATCGACATTAGGGACGCGCCGATGGCGGTAATCGCACCGATGACGATGAGGCTGTCAGCTACGACGGGAGACAGGGTAAAGACGGGTTGTAGGCGAATGAGAACGTAGGCACCGGCCGAGACGACGACCGAGTTTCGCAAAATCGAGGCGGGACTCGGGCCTTCCATGGCTTCGTCGAGCCAGAGGTTGAGGGGGAATTGGGCGCATTTTCCAAGCGGCCCGGCAATCAGTCCCAAGCCCAGCCAGGTGGCCGTCCAGAAGGGCAGGGGGTTGGATTCAGCCCAGGCTTCGAGTTCGCTGAAGGTCAAGCCGGTTCCGTAGCTCGACAGGGCGACTAAGCCCATTAACAGCAAGATATCGCCGACGCGCTTGGTGAGGAAAGCATCTCGCGCGGCCGTGACCACCAGGGGTTGAGCGTACCAGAAGCCTACCAGGAGGTACGTCGACAGGGTGAGCATTTCGAGTAAGCCGTAACTGAGGAAGAGAGAATCGCTCAGGGCAATTCCGCTCAAGGCGGCTTCAAAGAAGCCCATCATGCCGAAAAACCGCGCCAGAGACCAGTCTTTTTCCATGTAGCCCAGGGCGTAGAGTTGGGCGACGAGGCTGATTCCCGTCACCAGTTCCATCGCCCCGAGACTCACTTGGGAGATTTCGATCGCTAGGGACAAGTCTAAGTCTGCCGCTTGCAGCCACGGAAATATAAGTTGTTGGGGTTCGCGATTCCAAGTTTGGAAATAGGCGATCGATCCGTGGACGAACGCGGCCAGCGTCATCAGTAAGTTGATGTAGGCCGCCGGACGCTGTCCGGTGCGCTGCACGATACCGAGAGACCACGGTAGCGTTAAAATTGCACCGAGCAGCCCGTAAATGGGGACGAACCAACAGGTCTCCAAAAGCAAACGAGTCATTATAAAAAAATCTGTAAAACGGACAACCATTACCAACGCACGCCGCGATCGAGGCCAACTGTACCGATCGCCCGCTTCGGGAATCTCCCGCGCGGAAGAACGATTGTTGTCGGTTTCGCAAACGATCGGTTCGGGTGTCGGTTCGATCGATCGAACACAGCAACTTTATCGCCTCTGCAATAGCTGGCAGGGGCGAAAGTCAATCGATCGATGAAAGGATAAAGAAATTATAAGGCAGTTCAGAACGCCCGACCGAGAATCGTCGCGATCGCGAGAACCTTGTCCGAGAAATTCGGCCGTTAACTTTTATTAAACCATCCGATTTAAAAATATCATCTTGATTTATATTGTCAAAGGTGCCAAAGTTTCCTACCCTTTGTATTGGGATTGAATAATTTAGCCTTCCCCGTCCAAAAATTGCTGGGTTACTTGTTTTCGGTACTCTGAGAGGAATCGACTCGCCGGTCGAAGAAGCCAACAGTCTTGTCCGAGACACCGCCATGGCGAGAACGAAACCGAACCGTCGAACAGAGCTGAAACACAATAACCGGGCTGTTTTTGCATCGATTGTATTTTGTCCGCGTTTTCGATCGTGGCTCAGGAATATTAAGGAGCGTCAATATGTCAATTGCGGTAGGAATGGTGGAAACGCTGGGGTTCCCGGCGGTGGTTGAAGCGGCTGACTCGATGGTGAAAGCGGCTCGCGTCACCCTAGTCGGATACGAAAAAATCGGCTCGGGTCGCGTGACGGTCATCGTGCGCGGCGACGTGTCGGAAGTGCAAGCCTCCGTGGCCGCAGGGATCGATGCAGCCAACCGCGTCAACGGCGGTCAAGTGCTATCGACGCACATCATCGCCCGTCCTCATGAGAACTTAGAATACGTCCTGCCGATTCGCTATACCGAGGAAGTCGATCAATTCCGCACTTATTAAGAAGTTCGTGTCGTTCGATCGAGTTGGTCTGCGATCGCGGCGCGAGCGAAAGTTCGTTAGCTGAGGTTTGCATCACAGACCAACTATAAAGACGGCCGTTGACCCAACGGAATCAGAAATTTCAGGAGTTTGAGAATATTATGTCGATTGCAGTAGGAATGATCGAAACCCTCGGGTTTCCGGCGGTCGTCGAAGCCGCCGATGCGATGGTGAAAGCGGCCCGCGTAACCTTAGTCGGATACGAAAAAATCGGTTCGGGTCGCGTGACCGTGATCGTGCGTGGCGACGTGTCGGAAGTGCAAGCCTCCGTCGGTGCGGGTGTCGATAACGTCAAACGCGTCAACGGCGGTGAAGTTCTCTCGACCCACATTATCGCGCGTCCCCACGAAAACCTAGAGTACGTGCTGCCGATCCGCTATACCGAGGCGGTCGAACAGTTCCGGGAAAGCGTCGGTTCGCCGCGCACCATCCGCCGTTAAACGGAAAACTTAGCGAATGCAGATTGCAAAAGTGTGCGGCACCGTTGTCAGCACCCAAAAGCTCGATAGCATGAGGGGTTTGAAGTTATTGGTGTTGCAGACGATCGACAGTGACGGCCGAGCTCGACCTCAATACGAAGTGGCGGCGGATTTGGTCGGCGCTGGCGTGGGAGAATGGGTTCTCGTCAGTCGCGGGAGTGCGGCGCGAGTCGAATCGGGTCGCGAAAATTGTCCGATCGACGCTTTGGCCATCGGCATCATCGACACCGTTAGCGTGGAGAACGGGCAGCTCTATAACAAAAAAGACCAATACTAAACAACGAGGTGACGGAATCTCCGTCAGGAACGAACCCGATCCGCTCCGGAGTGGCTCGAGTTGGAAAGGTTGAATTGGGAGGATCGAACTAATTATGGTTGTTCGCAAGCGCGCGGCTCCACCGCCATCGCGGTCGCGGGAGCTTGGCGAACCGAAAATTCAAGAAACGGCTTACGTCCACTCCTTTGCAAATCTCATCGGAGACGTGACCGTCGGCGAAGGTGTCGTTATCGCTCCAGGTACGTCTATTCGAGCGGATGAAGGGTCTCCGTTTTATATCGGAGATCGCAGCAACATCCAAGACGGTGTCGTCATCCACGGATTAGATGGCTCTAAAGTCCTCGGCGACCGACAAAAAGAATATTCGGTTTGGATCGGTCGAGACACCTGCATCGCGCACATGGCATTGATTCACGGCCCGGCTTACGTGGGAGACGACTGTTTTATCGGGTTTCGCTCGACCGTCTTCAACGCGCGAGTCGGGAAAGGCTGCATCGTCATGATGCACGCTTTGATTCAAGACGTGGCGATTCCACCGGGGAAATACGTTCCGTCGGGGGCGACGGTAACGACTCAGGCTCAAGCCGATCGCTTGCCGGACGTGCGAGATGTCGATCGCGCCTTTGCTGCTCGCCTCTTGGAAATTAACGCGGCACTGCGCGAGGAACCCCAGAAATCCAACGGCACGGGCGAAACGTCGCCTGTACGAGATCTTAAAAGTGACGAGCTTCGACGAGCTGTATCCAGCGATACGTCAGTAGGGAAGATGACTTTCAATCGAGAAACGACCGAGCAGGTCAGAAGACTGCTCCAACAAGGATATCGAATCGGTATCGAACACGCCAACGCCCGTCGGTTCAAAACCAAATCCTGGCTGACGGCCGGCACGCTATCGAGCAACCGCCCCGATCGCGCGTTAGCCGAACTGCAAGGCGCTTTAGCCGATTATGACAATGAATACGTGCGCGTTGTGGGTATCGACCCCGACGCCAAACGCCGCGTGGCTGAAATTATCGTCCAACGGCCGGGAGAATCTGCCCCGACGGGGAACGGATCTTCCGGTGCGTCCTCTTATCGGGCTAGCCGTCCGGCCGCGTCTCGCAGCGGAGGCACGACGACCGCCAGTGGCGACTTGGATGGCGATGCGGCCGAACAGGTGCGATCGCTGTTGCGGGCTGGCTACCAAATCGGCGTCGAACGCGCCAACGCCCGTCGGTTCAAAACCAAGTCTTGGTTGACCGTCGGAACCCTCGAAAGCAAGCGGGAAGCCGACGCCATCGCCGAACTGAACGAGATTTTAACGCAGTGCCAGGGCGAATACGTGCGGGTTATCGGAATCGATGCCGAGGCCAAACGCCGCGTCGTAGAAACGATCGTGCAGCGTCCTGACGGATCTTCGACTCCGACGAAAACCGCCGCGACGAAAGTGGCTGCGGTGACGGGGAACGCTGGCGTCGCCTCCTACGGTCGCAGTGGTAGCACGAGCCTGAGTCCCGAAACGATCGATCAGGTGCGATCGCTATTGTCTCAGGGCTACCGCATCGGTACGGAACACGCCACGCCGCGCCGCTTTAAAACCAAGTCTTGGAAAAGTTGCGCTCCCATTCAAGCCACGCAAGAACGGGAAGTGTTGCGGGAACTCGAAGCCTGCATGGCCGAACACGCTGGGGAATACGTGCAGTTAATCGGTATCGACCCCGGCGCCAAACGCCGCGTGTTGGAAACGATTATTCAACGCCCCGACGACAAACCCGCACCGTCGAGTGGCTCTCGAACGGCTGCAAGTTCGACCGGCCAAGGGTTCGGCGCGAGTGCCGCGAGCTACCAAGCCTCGAAAAACGGCGCGTCGAGCGATCGCCTCGATCGCGAAACCCTCGACCAAATTAGATCGCTGTTGGCGCAAGGCTGCAAAATCGGTACGGAACACGCGACGCCCCGTCGGTTTAAAACTAAATCCTGGCAAAGCTGTGCCCCCATCGACAGCACTCGCCTGTCGGATGTGGTTCCCGCCCTCGAAGCCTGTTTGCAAGAACACAATGGCGAATACGTGCGGCTGATCGGTATCGATGCCGCTGCCAAGCGTCGGGTGGCCGAAACGATTATCCAACGTCCGTAAAACCGCGACTCGTTCAGTTCGAGATCGGGAGAAATCGACGCGGACGCATACTGACTGAAGCGAACGGGAGATAACTGTCATCCCTCGATTTCTCCTGCCTGAAGACGAGACGCGTTGGTAAACCTCTGACCGATTACCCGAATGCAACGGCTACCGATATCTAGTTTCGATCGCGTCAGCGGAGCAGAATTCTCTCGCGACGATCTCTATATTTGTGGGGAGGTCGCGATCCATCCGAGTGCCGCCATCGCAACGGGCGTGGTTTTGCAGGCCGGAGCGAACAGTCGAATTTCGATCGCGGCGGGGGTGTGTATTGGCTTGGGAACGGTGATTCACGCCCACAACGGGGCGATCGAAATCGAAACGGGGGCGAATTTAGGGGCGGGCGTGCTGTTGGTGGGCGCGTGTAAAATCGGTGCTCACGCTTGCGTCGGCGCGGCGTCGACAGTCATCGATCGCGATATTGCTGCCAATTGCATTTTGCCGACAGCCTCTATCGTCGGCGATCGCAGTCGTCCCATCGTTGGAGAAACGCCAGTCGAGGACGAGACCGCCGAACCTTCGCCATCCCCGGAAGGCGATCGACCCCGTTCTCTCGAAACCTCCGAAGACCCGACTCCGCCGACACCGGAACCTGACGCGGAGCCAGATTACTGGCAAGACTCGCCCGATGGAGATGCCGCGACCACTCCAACAGATACCCTGGAGAATTCCGAGCGATCGCCCGAAGACGTTCCTGAAAATTCGTCAGAGCCACCCGCTGAGGTCAGTCAAACGCGAATTATCTATGGAGAAGTCCATCTCAATCGGATTTTGACCACGTTATTTCCCCATGCCAAGCGTTCTGAGTCTGAGGGTGAGAACACTCTCTAAGGGGCGTAAATTTTACCGTCCCTCGGCAGTGTTTTCTCGGTCAATTTGCAGCCGCTCCTGCTTGAATTGTAAATATTTTTATCGGGACGTGCAGTAATACCCTAATTTTCTTTTCTAAATGTAAAAAAATCTCCTCGAGTCTTGAAAGATTTGACAAAAGCGAAGTCGGATATTCGAGGAGACACTGTCAAAATTAAAGGGTTTTTCGTCCGTTCTTTGTAGCGATCGGGCGGGTTTTTCTGTGTTTTTATTCTTTACTTTTTGTGATATTCCTTTACAAGGAAATTTGCATTAGTTAAACTAATCCGACTCAGAAAAAAAAGAAATCTAGATATCTTCATAAACACGAGATTTTTTCTTAAAAAAATCCCGAACCGTGTTAAGATATGTCTCGGTAAGGAAACATTCAATCCAAACTGTTGGCTTCAATAACTTCTCGACTCTCGATCGCTTTTCGAGCGATGCGCTCGCGGCAGTAAAATTCCGTTAAAAAGCGGCAACGGAGAGCGCCAAAAAGTTTTGACCAGTCAAGCGGTTCGCTGGGGACGGGTTTTCAACCCAGAAAGACTGTCGAGACCGAGAAGCAAACAGGCTTAGCCTGTACAGTGCGACCTGACAAAGCAAGTCTCGCTTCGTGGCGATCGTGCCGAACGGCGGTAGGCACGACTCTGACATCGGCGGCGATGGAAGAGCAGACGACGAGACAGACGCTTACGACGGTCAACGGTCGCGTTCTGTCAATATTGAACCTCTGATATTAAGGAGATAGCTGAGGAAATGGTACAAGCGAAATCAGCCGGGTTTGAGGCAGGCGTTAAGGACTATCGCCTGACGTACTACACCCCCGACTACACCCCCAAAGACACCGACCTGCTGGCGTGCTTCCGCATGACCCCGCAGCCTGGCGTTCCCGCCGAAGAAGCGGGTGCAGCAGTAGCCGCTGAATCCTCCACCGGAACCTGGACGACGGTGTGGACGGACGGGCTGACCGACCTCGATCGCTACAAAGGTCGTTGCTACGACATCGAATCCGTCCCCGGTGAAGACAACCAATACTTCTGCTTCGTCGCCTATCCGCTCGATCTGTTCGAGGAAGGTTCGGTCACGAACATTCTGACCTCGATCGTGGGGAACGTTTTCGGATTTAAAGCCCTCAAAGCCCTGCGTCTCGAAGATATCCGCTTCCCGGTCGCCCTCGTCAAAACCTTCCAAGGGCCGCCACACGGAATTACCGTCGAACGAGACAAACTGAACAAATACGGTCGTCCTCTGCTCGGTTGCACCATCAAACCGAAACTGGGTCTGTCGGCGAAAAACTACGGTCGCGCCGTCTACGAATGTCTGCGCGGTGGTTTGGACTTCACCAAAGACGACGAAAACATCAACTCTCAGCCCTTCATGCGCTGGCGCGATCGCTTCTTGTTCGTTCAAGAAGCCATCGACAAAGCTCAGGCTGAAACCAACGAAATCAAAGGTCACTACCTCAACGTGACCGCCCCCACCTGCGAGCAAATGATGCAGCGGGCCGAATTCGCCAAAGAAATCGGCACCCCCATCATCATGCACGACTACCTCACCGGTGGTTTCACCGCCAACACCACCCTGGCGCGTTGGTGCCGCGACAACGGCGTTCTGCTGCACATTCACCGTGCGATGCACGCGGTTATCGACCGTCAGAAAATCCACGGTATCCACTTCCGCGTCCTCGCTAAGTGCTTGCGTCTCTCTGGTGGCGACCACCTGCACTCGGGAACCGTCGTCGGTAAGCTCGAAGGTGAAAAAGGCATCACGATGGGCTTCGTCGACCTGATGCGCGAAGATTTCGTCGAAGAAGACCGTTCTCGCGGTATCTTCTTCACCCAAGACTGGGCGTCTCTGCCCGGCGTAATGCCTGTGGCGTCCGGTGGTATTCACGTGTGGCATATGCCCGCACTGCTGGACATCTTCGGTGACGATTCCTGCTTGCAGTTCGGTGGTGGAACCCTCGGACACCCCTGGGGTAACGCGCCGGGCGCAACCGCCAACCGCGTCGCGCTCGAAGCTTGCGTCCAAGCCCGTAACGAAGGCCGCAACCTCATGCGCGAAGGTGGCGACATCATCCGCGAAGCTGCCAAATGGTCTCCCGAACTGGCCGTGGCTTGCGAACTGTGGAAAGAAATCAAGTTCGAGTTTGAAGCGGTCGATACCCTCTAATCGCTGAAAAGCTGCTAGTGGTAGTAACGAGCGTTCGAGTAGCGATCGTTACGACTACTAGCACCGCAAGACGAGGCGGTTGAGGGAGGGTTAGGTTCGATGTATCCGAAAAAAGTCGCAAACCAAACAGCCGAGGTCTTACAAAGTTATTTGACCTATCAGGCCGTTCGGACGATTATCGACCAGTTATCGGAGACGAACCCGTCTCAGGCAATTTGGCTCAGTCAGCGTTCGGCGGGAAACCGCATCCAAAAGGGCGATGTTTTCCTGCAAGAATTGATGCAGGACAATAAAGAGTTGGTGTTGCGGATTTTGACCGTTCGCGCCCACTTAGCCGAGGAAATCTTGGATTTTCTACCGGAGATGGTTCGAGCGAACATCGCGAACTCGAATACTGACTGTCGCCGCCAAATCCTAGAGCGTTTGACCCAAACCGCTGACTCGTCCTTAGAGTCTTCTACGGAAACTCATCCAGAAATCGAGTCCAACGACTCTCAAGATTGAATTCCGACACGACCTTTAGGAGTTATTTGAGATGAAAACGCTGCCGAAAGAGCGCCGCTACGAAACGCTGTCTTACTTGCCCCCGCTGACCGACCAGCAAATCGCGTCCCAAATCCAATATATGTTGGATCAAGGGTTCATCCCAGCGGTGGAATTTGAAGCCGATCCACTCCCTGGAGACCACCACTGGACGCTGTGGAAACTGCCCCTCTTCGACGCTCGCACCCCCCAAGACGTTCTCAACGAAGTCCGCGAGTGCCGTTCTGAGTACTCCAACTGCTACATTCGCGTCGTCGGTTTCGACAACATCAAGCAGTGCCAAACGGTGAGCTTCATCGTTTACAAACCCGGTCAAGGTATCGGCCGTTACTAAGGTTCTCGCGAATCTTTAACGCTGGTATTTTAGGCTAGTGAAACCCCATCGATCGCTTGATGAAGTGCGATCGATGGGGTTTGTTTTGGGATGTTAATTTTAATTAAAAAGACTTGACAAGTATCGATAGTTGTATAGCCGTAATACAGTTTCTCATTTCTCTGCCATAACCTCTCTGTATCCTCTGTGTCTTTGTGGTGAAGAATTGTTGAAACCCACCATATCGGAAAAGGATGGAGTATACCCTAAGATAAAATCAATCAATCGAAAATATTGCGTCTGAGGCGAAGACCGAGTAGGAAGGCAGATGACTCAAACTCTTCGATTTTCCATCCGAGAAGCGGCGACGGTTGTGTTTGCAATGTGGAACGTTGCGGGTTCCGTGGCGGCGCAAGTAGTTCCCGATGCGACGTTACCCAGTAATTCGGTGGTGAGTCTTGATGACAATACGTTTGTTATCGAGGGGGGAACGGCGGTTAACGGGAATTTGTTTCACAGTTTCGAGCAGTTTTCGATTCCCACAGATGGCGGAGCGTTATTTAATAATGGGGTGGGAATTGAGAATATTTTCAGCCGCGTGACGGGAAGTTCGATTTCGGAAATCGATGGGGTTTTAGGGGCAAACGGGACGGCGAATCTGTTTTTTCTGAATCCTAACGGGATTGTTTTCGGTCCGAACGCGCGGTTAGAGTTAGGCGGTTCTTTTGTGGCGTCGACGGCGGACAGTGTGGTGTTTGAAAATGGGGTGGAGTTTAGTGCGAGTTCGCCTCAAATGGAGTCGTTGTTGGTGGTGGATATTCCGGTGGGGTTGCGGTTGAGAGATACTCCTGGGAGTATTGTGAATCGATCGAGGGCTGAAAGTAGCGATGGTTCTGGGTTTGGTTTACAGGTTCCGCCGGGAGAAATGTTAGCTTTAGTGGGTGGGGATATTTTATTTGAATCAGGTGGAATTTTTACAATTGGTGGAACTGTGGAAGTTGGTGGATTAGCTGAAGCAGGAATAGTTCAATTGAATGAAGATGGTTCTCTCCGGTTTTCAGAAAATATTTTACGAAGCAATATTATTTTAGAGGAAGATTCATTTATTACCAATTCACCGTCTAGAAACCATATTGCTTCGATTTTTGTTTATGGAAATGACATTTCATTAAGTAATAGTATCTTGGCGATTGCTGTTCGAGAAGACTTATTGGGTGAGGCTATAAATATTGGAGATATTACAATTAATTCTACGGGCGAAGTTCGTTTAAATAGTAGTTCGATTTTTAATCAAATTCTTGTTTCGTCAAATCCCGAAAAAAATGGCGGCGACATTTCGATCGTTTCCAATCGACTAACTTTAGAGAATAACTCTGGATTAGACACAAATCTTCGAGGACAAGGAATATCTGGCGATATAAATATAAATTCAAACAGCTTAGAAATTTTCGATCGCAGCGCCATTTCTTCATATATTGAAGAGTCTGGAAATGGAGTTGGTGGAAATATCGATATTAATTCTAATTCTATATTTTTAGAAGGAGGCGGTCAAATTTCGACGGGCATTTTTTCGGACAATACTCAAAATACAGGTGGTAATATCGCGATCGATACTCAAAATTTAGAAATTACGAACACACCCATCGATGGTGAAACGAACGGTCAAAGTGGTGTATTTGCAAATATCCAAGACAACAGTAGCGGTCGCGCCGGAAATATTCAAGTGAATACCCGTCGCTTACTCATCGCGGATGGAAGTCGCATTGCCTCGGGGATTAATGGCGGAGGAAACGGATTTGCGGGAAATGTCGATATAACCGCTGAAGATATTCACGTCCAGGGTGTCAGTATTCCTGATGGGACTCAAAGTGCAATTGATAGTTCGATCGACGAAGGGGGAAGTGGAGAAGGTGGAAACGTGCAAATCGAGGCTTCTCTGATTGAAGTTTTCGATGGCGGACAAATTTTAACTTCGATTTTGGGAAACGGAAATGCTGGAAATCTGACGATTCAGGCCGATCGTGTTGAAGCGATCGGCTCTTCCAGTTTTAACGGCAGTCAAAGTGGAATTTTTTCAAACGTATTGTTAAATGCGAGAGGAAATGCTGGAGATTTAACCATCACGTCGGGAAGTATTTTAGTTGCTGACGGTGCAGCTATTTCGTCTGGATTAGAGGATACGGCAATCGGTCGTAGTGGCAATATGATAATTGTCGCCGACACGATTGAAGTCACTGGATTAGAAAATGAAGTTCCCAGTCAACTGGGAACAACAAGTAATTTCAACACAGTTGGAAATGCTGGAAGTTTATCGATTGAAGCATCGCAAATTAACGTACTCGATGGCGGACAGATTTCATCATCGAATTTGGGAGATGGCGATGCGGGAAGTATGTCCGTTCGTGCCGATAATCTTGTTGTTTCCGATGGCGGAGCGATCGCTACCCTCACCGCCAACTCTGGTGAAGGTGGGATGTTGACAATCAAGGCGACTGAATCAATTTCTCTATCTGGAAATCGAATACGAGAAGATGGAAGAATTCAGTCAAGTGGAATTTCTAGTGCTACGCAGGGTTCGGGAAATGCTGGTGCGTTACAAATAAGAGCCAACCGAATTTCAATTCAAGATGGTGCGGTAATTGTTGCCAGAAGTGCAGTAAACTCAACAGGAAACGCTGGCAATCTTTTAATTCAAGCTCCAGAGATTACCATTCGGGGAGAAAACCCCCAAGGTGCGATAGAAGGAAATGTCAATGGTTCTTTCGCCGTTGGTGGTGTAAGTGGAATCTCAACTGCCGTAGAACCTGGTGCCACAGGAGCTGGGGGGAATTTAACGATTGAAACGGAGAGATTAAATCTTCAAGATGGAGGAACCATTACGACGGGTAATTTTGGTCCGCAACGTGGCGGTAATTTAAATATTGTTGCGAGTGAGTCTGTTTCCATTACCGGAACAATTCGATCGGGCAATTTGGGAAGTTCGCTACAAAGTACGACAGCGGGAAAAGGCCAAGCTGGAAATATTTGGATTGACTCCGATCGATTAATCGTGAGAGAAGGAAGTTTCATTTCATCTTCAACTTTTGGAACCGGAAATGCGGGAGATGTGACAATAACTAATTCCTCAGATATCGAACTCATTTCTGGCTCGTATATAACAAGTCAGTCCCAACAAAGTTCAACGGGTTCAGGTGGAAATCTCTTGATTTATGCCGATCGATTAATCGTGAGAGAAGGAAGTTTCATTTCCGCTTCAACTTTTGGAACCGGAAATGCGGGAGATGTGACAATAACTAATTCCTCAGATATCGAACTTAGTTCTAGATCGAATATAACAACTCGTGCCGAGCGAGAATCGCTTGGTTTAGGTGGCGACCTCTTGATTCATGCCGATCGATTAATCTTAACCGAAGGAAGTTTTATTTCGTCTTCTACGGCGGGAAAAGGAGATGCAGGAAATTTAACTGTTCGTAGTTCTGAATTAATCGAATTAGTTGGCTCTCCAGAGCAACTGTCCGCTTTAACGTCTCGCGTCAATCCCGATGGAACAGGCAACGGCGGAGATATCACAATTGAAACTGAAGTTTTAAGAATGGGACAATACACATTAATTGGTGCAGATACATTTGATTTAGGAGCGGCAGGCGACATTTCGATCGATGCCAGCGACTTGATTTCTATTCAAGGGAATCAGAATGAACCTAGAGGTGGAATATTCTCCGGTTCTTATAGTGAAGCTCCATCGGGAAATGTCCGAATCCAAACGAATCGATTGCGTTTGTTTGATAACGCAGAAATAACGGTTTCTGGTCAAAATATAGGGTTGCCCGGAACCCTTGCAATTAATGCTCGTTCGATTCGCTTGCGTAACAGTGAAATTTCTTCTGAAACTCGGGGATTTTTAGGACTAGAAAGCGATCGCGTTGGCAGTATTCAAATTCATTCACAAGACTTAGTTCTACGCGATCGCACTCGCATTACCACCAATGCTTTTAACAACGCCACCGGAGGCGATATCAACATCGATACCGGAGTTCTCGTCGCCATCGACAACAGCGATATTACCACGAATGCCGATGCCGGAAACGCGGGAATTATTACCATTACTGCCGACGGAATTCTCGGTTCGCAATTGCGAACTCGCGACGAACTCATTGAAGCATTAGGCGAAAATCTCACCGTAGAAAGTCCCAGCGAACTCTTAACCAGCGACATTACCGCCATTTCCGTCCGAGACGCGGAACTCAACGGACAAACTCTGTTTAATACTCCCGATGTTGACAGTACTCAAGGCATTGCCGAACTTCCCGAAACTGTCGTTGACCCGGACGAATTACTCTCACAAAATCCCTGCGTTCAGGGTCAAAGCAGCGAATTTACCGACATCGGACGGGGAGGATTTTCAGCCAGTCCCGACGAACTTCCTAACACCATCGAACTTGAAGCGGATTGGATTGAAGTGGTAACAGAGGAATCCTCAAATTCAACGGTTTCCACTTCGCCACCGGACACTTCCGAATCCGTCGAAACCCTCGTTCCCGCTAGGGGATGGAGACTCGACGAAACGGGACGAGTGGTGTTGACTGCCGACGATCGATCTCAAAATCATGTAGAATCTTCTTTATCCTCAATCTCGATCGATCGAACGCAATTTAGCCATCGCTGTTCACCAAATTAACACTTTCAGGAATAATAAGAAAGTCTGACGTTGCTCTGTCAAAATTGTGCATCGCTTTCTCACCGTCCTCGGCTCTTCCTTCACCCTTCTCGTCACCTTCTCAAATTCCGCAACCGCTCAGTTACCTAACCCCAATACACCGCCACTTCCCACGCCGCTTCCCAGCGAAATTCCCGAGGAAGTCGAGCCGCCTCTGGATACGGAAATCCCGCCGCCTCCCGCCGTTCCCGAGGAAACGGAGGAAAGGCTTCAATTGGAAATTCGCGGTTTTGATTTCCAGGGAAGTACGGTGTTTGATGAAGAAGATTGGAGGCTTTTAAACGAGGCGTTACAAGGTACTTTAATCGGCGTTCCTATTGGGTTTGAAAGACTTATTAAAATTGAAGCGATCGTCGGCGAACTCTATCGAGCCGGATGCGATTTTTCCATCGATGCTTCGAGCCGCGATGATATGGTGGAGGTCGAGCGTTATCCAACTCGCAACTTAGAAACCGTTTTGCGGGAACTGAATCCCGATGGCTGTTATCTCAATTCAGGAGCCGTTTTAGTGGCGGGGGATGGATTTGATGTCGAGGCGGCGATCGTTCCTGTACGAATTGTTGAAGGTCGCGTTGAAGATGAAGACCTGATTATCGATATTGAAGGTTTAAATGAAAGTTATATTCGCGGTCGCTTGCAGTCGGCGTTAAATCCGCTCGATCGCAACGCTTTACTCGAAGCTTTACAACTGTTACAACTCGACCCCCATATCGATCGCATTTCCGCACAACTGTCTGAAGGGGGACGTGCCGATCTCGCCGTTCTCAACGTCGGTGTTTTGGTGGCGGATAGTTTCGATTTGCGCCTGTTTTCGGATAACGGACGGGCCCCCACCGTCGGGACGTTTCGCCGAGGGATACAACTGTCCGACAACAATTTATTGGGAATTGGCGATCGCATCAATCTCGCCTATACGAATACTGATGGAAGTCACGCTGGCGATATCAGTTATAGGCTCCCGCTGAATCCTCGAAATGGAACGCTAGAAATTGCAGGCGGACTGACGGATACGAACGTCATCGAAGAACCGTTCGATCTCGTGGATATTGAAGGCAATTCTCGCTATTTCGAGTTGAGATTTCGGCAACCGTTGCTGTTAACGCCGACGACAGAATTCGCGTTGGGACTGACGGCTTCTCGCCAAGAAAGCGAAAGCGAACTGTTAGGAGAACGGTTTCCCCTTTCGGCGGGAGCCAACGAAGACGGGGAAACGCGAATTTCGGCGTTACGCTTTTTTCAAGATTTTACGCATCGAGGTGGAGAATCTGTTTTTGCGTTCCGATCTCAGTTGAGTTTGGGGTTGGGAGCCTTGGATGCGACGGTGAATAACGATCGACCGGACAGTGAGTTTTTCGCATGGCGGGGACAGGCGCAATACGTCCGTCGTTTGTCGCGAGATACGCTCTTATTTCTGCGATCGGATTTGCAGTTTGCCAACGATGCCTTGATGCCTTTAGAACAGTTTGGGATAGGTGGATTTCGCAGCGTTCGCGGCTATCGACAGGATTCTTTGTTGGTCGATAATGGCGTTTTTACGTCGGCAGAAATCAGAATTCCGGTGTTGCGGGTGTCTGAGGTAGATGGACTTTTACAAGTAGTGCCGTTTGTGGATTTTGGTTGGGGTTGGAACAGTGGAGACAGCGAAAATCCCGACCCAAATACGTTAGTGGGTTTGGGGTTGGGTTTGCAGTGGCAAATGGTAGACCGTTTTTTGTTGCGATTGGATTGGGGAATTCCGCTGACGGATGTTGAGTCGAGCGATCGAACCTTGCAGGAAGATGGGTTGTATTTCTCGGTGGAGTACAACCCTTTTTAGTGGGTTGAGGAATTGTTGGGTTAAAACGCGGTTGAATCTATATCTGAAGCCAAGACCCCGGCATCTTGGAGATGTCGGGGATCTTGTGCGATCTGGTGCCGATCTTGCGATCGATTAGTTGTTCTGGGGGGTTCCCATCAATGCCGATAAAATTGTGGTTCCGACGGCGAGGAGTCCCATCGATCGAGTCGTTCCTACAGTCGAATCGGCGACAATGTTGCCGTCAGTATCGATGACCATGCCTTGTACTTCGCCTACACCTTGGTAATACAAGATGAAACCATCTTCTAACTCGTCATAACCGACATAGGAGGCAAAGGGATGGTATTCCTCGATGAGGCTTTGAAACATTTGGTGCATCAGTGTGATGGAAGCAGACATTGCTCATCTCCTTAACACTAGGGTTCGATTGAGCCAACGTTCGCGAAGCGTTTTGGCTTGTACTCTTATATCGGGAAGACTTTTGGAAATTATGCAGGTGACATGACGCGATGGATTGAGTGTGCCTCACGGTTTCTAGATATCCGGCATCTTGGAGATGCCGGATATCTGAGACAAGACTCGAAATTTATGTAAATTTAAAGAAACGTAAAGGATATCGATCGCCCGATTTCTTGTAAAATCCAAACAACTTCCTCAAAACTCGATCGATCGTCCCGGCGAGGGGATGGCGGTTGATGGAAAACGGCCGGGTGGAGTTTATCACTGAGGCTACGACGACTCAGCTTTTGAGAAGCCAGAAGCCAAGAAGCCAACCCCCACGATCGACTCCTCAAAATTGCACTTTCCCTTAAGCCTTTTCTGAGATTTACCGCGATTACCCGCAAACCGATCGATAGGAGAACGTTCGTGACTCAACCGCCAAATTTACCCAAGTTTATCCGCCAATTTCGCGAATTTTACAGGCGGTTTTTACCACTCTGTTTGGCATTTATCTTTTCGATGTCGTGGGTTTCTTCTATTAAAATGTCGGCGGCGATCGCGCGAATTCCCAACAGTTCTGCGTTGCAGTACAGTCAAAACAATGGGATAGATTTAGTCGATCGCGCGAGTCAACTCTATCGAAACGGACAACTGGAAGACGCGGCGGCGTTACTCGAACAGTCGATCGCGATATTTGAATCGCAAGGCGATACTCTCAATCAAGCGATCGCCTTAGCAAATCTCTCTCTCGTCGAACAACAACAAACGCAGTGGGAAGCGGCCAAAATTGCGATCGATCGCAGTCTATACCTCCTTCGATTATACCATAATAATAGTGAAAATAACAGTGTAATTTTAGCGCGATCGCTCGACATTCAAGGACAGTTACAACTGGCGATCGGACGTTCGGAATTGGCTTTAGAAAGTTGGCAAACGGCCAGCCAAATTTATACAGAACACAACCAACCGGCAAATACCCTCGCCAGCCAAATTAATCGCGCCACGGCGATGCAAAACTTAGGCTTACATCCCCGAGCCTGTCAAACCTTACTAACCGCGTTAGACATTCGCAATTTGGAAAGCGAACCGGCCATCGATATCGATTTATCTCGGAAGTGGGAATGTGCGTTACAACCCAGCGAACTGGAAAGTTTAAAAACTCGGTTCGATCGTCAGTTGGAAACGGAACAAATTTCTGAATATTTGAGAATTCAAATTCGAGGCTTGCGGAGTTTGGCGGACGTTTTTCGTGCCGTGGGAACGTTGGAGCGAGAAAAACGCAACGATATCACGACAGATATTGAAGTGGATGGCTCGAAAGAATTGCTCGATTGGCTGTTTGAGTCGGTTAAAAAAAACGATTCTTTTTCTGAAGAACGCGCCGCCATTGCACTCAGTTTGGCCGATACCGAACGCGCTTTAGCGCGTCGTTATCGCGTCCGCAAGATAGAGAAAAGCAAAATTGATAATTTGGTTCAAAATGCCAAATCTCATTATCAAGAGGCGATGAATTCTCCGAAGCAAATTCACCGCGTCCGCGCAGTCGTTAACGCACTGGTGTTGTGGGTGGATTTTGAAAAGTTCGACCCCGATTCTGCCGCAGAAATTTCGACAAATTGGACTGAAGTGCAAAGGCAATTTCGCCAGCTTCCAGCGAGTCAAGATAGTATTTACACGCAATTGCATCTGGTTCGTCAGTATTTTCGCACCTCTCAACAACGCGGCGATGAAGCGAATCCTTATGGGTTTATAACGGAGGCGGAAATTGAGGAAATTCTCGATCGAACAGAACGTCAGGCGGAAACGATCGGAAGCGATCGCGCCAAAGCCTATGTGTTGGGATATCGGGGACAGTTGGAGGAAGATCGATCGCAGTGGGAAAACGCTGAACAATTAACTCGTCAAGCGATTGCGTTAGCGATGCGAGATACGGCGAACGATGCGGCTCCGGAAATTAACTATCGTTTGTTTTGGCAATTGGGACGTATTTATAAGGCTCAGCAACAAACGGAGCGATCGATTTCTGCCTATTCTCAGGCGTTTGATGCGCTCAAATCGATTCGCCGCGATTTAATTGCGATCGCCACTGAAAGTCAGTTCAATTTCCGCGATAGTGTCGAACCGCTGTATCGTCAATTTGTCGATTTGTTGCTCGATCGACAGTCGGAACCCACGGTTGAAAAACTCCAGAAGGCGCGAGAGGCGATCGAAGCGTTACAGTTGGCGGAGTTAGACGATTATTTTCAGGATGCCTGTTCGGAAATTCAAGCGACAAATTTAGATAAAATTGTGGACGAATCGACGGAGCGGACGGCGGTTTTTTACGCGATTCTCTTGAGCGATCGCTTGGAGATTATCCTCAAACTTCCCCATCGAGAATTGCAGCATTATTTTACAGAAATTGAAGACATTCGATCCTTTAAAACTGAAATTGAGGAATTTTACGAATTGGTTTCCGATAAAGCTTCGGAAGGGACTCGGCTTCAATCGTATGAAATGTACCAAAAGCTCATTCAACCCGTTCGAGACAACTTAGAATCCAGTCAGATCGAAACACTTGTTTTTGTGTTAGATGGCGAACTGCGAAATATTCCCATGTCAGCCTTGTACGATGGTAAAGATTATTTAATTGAAACCTATGCGATCGTGTTGAATCCAGGTTTACAATTGTTGCCTCCTGAGTCTTTGAATCAGACTGAATATAAGGCTCTGACGGGAGGAATGAAAACGCCACCTGACGATATTGAAGGAACGGGATTTGACCCCTTACCGAATGTTGGGAAGGAACTCTCAGTTATTCGCGATCGACTTTCCGTCGTCGAAGAACTATTAGACGATCGCTTCACCGATCTAAATCTCAGTGATACGGTGAAAAACTCTAACTTCTCAATTCTACATTTAGCCACTCACGGACAGTTCAGTTCTAACCCTGAAAACACCTATATTGCACTTTATAATAACCTCCTCAATACGAACGAGTTTAGTAATTTACTACGCAGTTCCCCGCAAACTATTGAACTTTTAGCATTGAGTGCCTGTCAAACTGCAAAAGGGGATAATCGAGCGGCGTTAGGACTTGCAGGAATCGCAATGCGATCGGGAGCAAAAGCAACCCTCGCCACACTATGGAAAGTATCCGATCGATCGACCCGTAAATTTGTCAGTTACTTTTATACAGAACTGAAAGAGCATCCCGAGAAGAGTAAGGCTAAAGTGTTTCAATATGCACAAAAACTCACCCTAAATGACTATGACGATCCTTACTACTGGGCCCCTTTTGTTCTAATTGGAAATTGGTTTTAGAGTCAAGGAGATTCGGAGATTGGAACACAGCAAGGCAACAACTCAAATTCAGTGGCATCAATGAGATCGGCCTCAGTATCGCTCTCGTTGATGTCGATCGCATTGAGATTGCCATCGATAAGCAACTGATTCCAAATTTCTCGGAAGCCTGGATTGTTCAAATCAGACATCAGTTGTTCGGCTCTTTTATTCAAAAGATCGTACCAAATTTGATTGTCTGGATAATCCCCTGGATTAACGCGGAAAATTACACCATTGACAGAAGTACTCGATGGTCGAGATTCTCCCCCCGGTAAACAGGACATTTTTAAATACCACCGATACGTCCGATTTATTTTCAAAGCATATTCTTCTGTTTCGGGAAGTTCAACTTGGATGATTCCAGGTCGATCGGGTAAAGCGACTTCCACCCGATAAACATCTGGATTGAGATCTTCAGTATCTGTATCTCTCAACACAAACTCAGCAGTTTGAATACCTTCGGGTAAGTTAGAAATGACAAAAAAGAAACGCGGATGGGAAAGCGTTGTCAATTCCCAAACTCCATCACTTCGAACGATTGGAATTAAAGCGATCGACATTGGACAAATATCTTCGTTTTCTCCACCTCGTTCGCCTCCATCGACACTATTACCATCAGGGTTTTCACCTGTGGGATTACTCGCTGGAGGTTCGTAGTGAATCAAGCGAAAATCTTGCAAGTTTTCAGAAAATTCTCGTGTGTTTGACTGTGAATAGATAGCCAAAGCACTGGAAGAGATAGACAAAATAAATACCGTCAATGCTAAACTTTTAAGATTCATGGTTTTTGGGATTCGATCTAAAAATTTACCGAGTTTAGATTATTGGCGAATCCACTTTGATTCTAGCCGAATCAAGAGGGGTGTCAATACTAAGGTCAATACTGAAGGGACTAGCGGAATCCAGACACTCAATTGAAAAAAGGCTGCGTAAACGATTCCTAATCCGAACACCGCAAGTCCAATAATTCGGAGTTGAGACTTTTTTAAAAAGGTTGCATAAATTTGGAGTACAACACCCACCCATGACCAGAGACTAATCCAGGAGAATTCTAACCAGAGCGGCCAAACTTTAATTAAAGGTCGATCGTCGAGAACTGCACTTAAAATTTGACTCACCATCTGTGCTTGTAAATAAACGCTGGAAATCTCATTGGATTTTTCAAAATTACTATAAGGCGTAAGAAAAGATTTTTGTATTCCACCAATTATAACAATTTTATTTTTGACTAACTCAGGTCTAACCTTATTTTCTAAAAAACTTTGAAGAGGTAAAGATTCAAACACTTCACTCAGAGATTCAGAACGATAGTATCGTCGATAGTTAAGCATGATTTGATAAGCACCTGCATTTTTGATGTCTTGATAGGCAGCTATAGGGATGTTAAGTGGAGATATTGTTGTTGAGTTAAATTGTAAAGGTTCAACTGAACTGACTTTGAGATGCTGTTGCGGTAAAAGTTTCCAATGAACCCCTTTTTTATACAAGTAATGTAATGCCAGAGTCGTCGAAAAGCTATATTCAGCTAAGCAATTTGAATTTTTCGGGTTGATGATTTCAATAAATTGGCGGCGAACGATTTTATCTTTATCTCTTAAAATATTAATAGTGCCAATCCGGTGACTCGATATTGGAATTTCAGGTGGTGGATCTATTGCTCTATTTTTACTGATATTGGCATTACAAATAAAAAATAAATTTTGAGTATTTGTTATGGCTTCAGCAAGTTCAGGATACTCAGGAAAAGCGGGAAAATCTCGGTAGATGTTTAAACCAATTGTTGTGGCGTTATGCTGCTTTAAATATTTTAAAAGTCGTTCGAGTGCTTCTTCTGACAAAGAACCATTACCCTGCATATTATGTTCTTGTTGATATTGAATATCTTCGTCATTTATTTCTACAATAAGGATACGATCGTCCTTTTGCATCTGCATAGGTTCAATTCGCCACTGCATCGCTAAATCGTAAGCTTTCAGTTCCCAGATTTCCAGCCAACCTAAACTGCGAATGCCAATCACAAAAAGACTGACAAATAAAGGGATAACAACATAGTTAATCGAACGTTGTTTTCGAGATTGTCTCCTCGAACCTCTCCGACTCGGCGGACTTCGCAATTCAGGGGTCAGTTCGCTTTCTTCAAATGCGGAAACTGCACTCACTTCCGTTGAAACTGCCGAGTCACCGGAGGTATTTTGAAAATCTCGCCACAGCGGTAAATCCAAACTCGGATTTCTGAAAATCGTGGGGAGCCAAGTGGCACTCGGCCAGTCGAATTCTTCGTCTTCGAGTTGTTCCCTGGCTCGACGAACCGCTACGGGTAAAGATGCACTTTCTCGATACACTTTTAAGAATTCTCTTAAAAAGTGTTGCGCGATACGATCGCTCACAGGTTCCCGCATGACCACGATCGCAGGAACTTGTAAATCTACCAGATTTCGCGCAATTCCTAACCCCTGACAGGAGTTAAACAGTGCCAGTTGCAATCCGTTGGAAGCAGCTTCTCTAACGGAGTTTTTAAATTGCTCGATCGAAATACTTTGATGTTCGTCAATGAAAATTCGACCGTCGATATTTTCCGTCGTACTATGACCGATAAACACCAAAATATCCCATCCCTGAGACTCCCGTAGGGAGGGAAAAAACTCTCGGATTTGATGTTTTTCCAGAAAACGTAAATCCGCTAATCCCAATGTTTGTAATTGCAACAATTCTGCGCGATCGCGGGTATAGTCAATTCCCGTGTCGTCCCCCATCATCGCCAGAATTCTCGGCTTATCTCGGCCTCGGGGTCGATCGACCTCAATGGTACACTGGTAATCTAAGGGTGCAAACGTGACTTCAATCCCTCGCCGCTCTTGCAAAATATCCCAAACGTGCCACGGTAACTTATATAAAAGAAGATTATCAGTTTTAATTACAAAATCTTGATAATTATTTAAAGATTCGATTAACGCTTCGCGGATTTTTTGCCAATCTTCGATCGACCCATTAAGCCAAGTTTTGACCTCGGTTTCGAGTTGTCGTTTTAAGCCTTGACAAACTTGCCAGTAGGCGTCTCGATTTTGAGACGTTTTGCGGCTCACGGGTAAGGTTTCATCGAATTCAAGAGCAGAACGCCAAAATACTGTATCTCTAGAAATACGAACGAGTTGAGTTAAGTTAACTTGTAATTCTCGATACAGCGAAGGAATCTCAGGACGAGGCGGTAACGTACCAGCACGCGATCGATAGGGAGTTGCGATCGAAACATTAAAACCCGACTCAAAATCACCCTGAAAAATATTTAAAACAATTCGATAGCTGGCATTCATAACTTGAATGAAGCTCGTCTATGGATTTATTTTCTCATGAAACTCATGCAAAATCAAGTCAGTCAATTAAATCAAAAAACTATATTCCGTAACTCGCTTTTCTCCCAACGCCAACGCCACTTGAAACCGCGTTCCAACCTCACCTTGAAATCGCAGTTGAAGTAGTTCGCTCGTCTCTCCCTCCGCACCATGACACTGTGCCGTTTTCGTCTGTCCCGATTCAGAATAAATCGTCAAGCATAACCCCGCAGGAAGTCGATCGTTGAGGTCGATCGATCGGACTTGAAGCCAAATGCCAACGCGACGGTTTTCCCGAGGCATCAAACAGACAATTAACGCCACCGTTCTACGAGAAAATTGTATGGTTAACTCGATAGTTTTCACGCGTCGGACACTCGCAGCCGGATGGTTGGGAGCAATTCGTTCTAAACTAAATGCAGCTTCCCATCGCGTATTCTCATCTTTCGCCGTTCGAACAATCTGACTCAATAATTCGATCGCCTCCACACTTTCTGCTCCCATTTCCCCCAAAACGCGAATCGCATTTTGACAGCTTTCTTCTTCTCCCAGTTTATCCAACGTATTCTGAATATGTTGGCTTAAATCGACCACCGTTTCAGGATGGAGTTTCAACGGTTGAAACCTTGGAGAACTTCGCACGCCAACTAAGCCAATATGCCGATTTTGGCTTAGGGATTCTAAAGTTTGCCACCCTTCAGCCATACGCTCGGACAACCACTGAGATAACCGAATTGCGAACTTTTTTTGAGTTGATTTTCTCTGCCTTTCAATTCGTTTGTGATATAAGCGGTTAACCCGATCGAAATCAGAAAAGAAACTCCCCCATTGTCCGAACGAAACATCTAGCCGAGGCGAAGCCTCACGATTTTTACAAAGTATTTCCAGTAATCGATCGATTTCCCTCGCAGAGAGCTGGGGTAAAGGTGAAAGTTGCGGTAACGGTTCGGGACAAAGTTCGAGAGCCACCCACAGAGAAATGATATTCTCAATCACGGAATTGCGATCGATCCCATACGTTCGATCGCTCTCGTTATAGTCCCCATTTTCTTTCAAACTCTCACGAGTGGTAAATCCCCAAATCCGAAGAATTTCATTATCCGGTAAAACTTGAACGGCGACATAATAATTCGCCGCGAGTTCGGGAATATCCACCCATTCTTGGGGAACGTAAAACGCTTCTGTATCGATGGCCATACTGGGAATTAAAGCAATGCGACAATCGCTAAGTTCCACAACACTGCCGTTGACAAATTCCCACAACAATGCTGTATTTTCTTCACCGAGCCACACAGAAGGCGCTTCGTCTAAGTCCGAATCCTCTCCACTGAATTCCTCTACAAACCGTCTCAGCGTTAATCGGTTGATATAAGCATTCCAGCGAGCCAGATTGTTGGAATAGAATTGAGAATCGTTCCAAGCGATTTTACAATCGAATTCATCAATTTCAATACATAGGTGATTCGGGTAACTGAGTTGTAATTCTCCAAGAAATTTCATGGCAACCTCCTTTTTTATTCCAGCCTTGAATAATTGAAATTGGGTGCATCTCAAAAATGTAAATTTATCAGATCGGAGTCTCTACACTGAATTGAGCTGTTGTTGGGTTTCGCTATCGCTCCACCCAACCTACCACAAACTCATATTTTTTTTTACAAAAGTGAGATGCACCCATTGAACTTTAACTCACATCAGATCCATCGAATACAATCGAGTATTTAAAACCCAGTATTTAACGAGCTTTTGGAAAGATTTTTTTGTCGATGGCAGCGTTTTTAAATCGCACAAAAATCCCTCATTTTTAATGTAGCCTTGATAAACCTCAACCAGGTCTAAATAAAGCTGTTGTTCGATTTTATCTAACCGTTGTCGCACCCGGGTTTCCTCCTCAGAAAACTCTTGCGCGATCGCGGCGATCGCCTCTCGTTCTCGACCCCCACATTCCCACAATACCGCATCCCAACGTTTGAGCCAGGTCAACTCCGAAAAAAAATTCGCCTGAAACCGTCTTTCCAAATGATTCCAAACTTCAGATTTCAAGTAATTTTCCAAAGTTGACTCAAACAGGTCGTATAACTCCCGTCCGAGAGTTTGCGTATTTAATGGAATCTTAAAATCCTCACTCAGATAAACCGCAACATTTTGCAAAATCCTCTTTTTCACCTTTTGATTTTTTCGAGTCACTTGAGACTGTCCCAGACTCAAAATCGAACCCACATCTACTAAATTGAGTCCCAACCCGATCGAGAATTGAATCGCCAAGCGATCGATCGGATTTTGAGCCTTCAACAGTCGATCGATCTCCTGCAAAACTCGTTGAGATGTGGAACTGACTTCATCCCAACCCAAAATCTCTTCCCCACTCTCCCCAGAAACCTCAATCTGTTCGAGTCCCGCCGGAAACTTCAACGAATCGTCCGTTGACTCTATTCGTAACATATCTCTTTGACGTAACGCGCGATCGCAAAGTTCCAAATATTCCCGAACGCCATCCCCATTCAGTGGCGGAAAAATAGCCGGATAAGGACGCTGCTGGTTGTAAATATCCGCAATTTCTTGAAGTTCCCAATTATCTGGCGGCCAAGGATAACGTTTTACAGTCGGAGGATTCGCTTCAGAAAACTCCAACCATCGATTTTTATAAATCTTCCACAACAGCACATAATGGAAGTGTATCGAACTTCGCTCTAAAAGATCGTGACAAGACTGCAATATACTTCGCAGTTCTTCGGGGTCGTTCGATATAGTCCCTGCATTATTATAGCATTTATGAATCAACTTTATCGTTTTTTTGTTGATTTTTTTAATGCGTTTTAATCCAGCAGCAGGCTGTCTGGCTAAAATCTGTTTATAACAGCGTAACGCCTGAAAATATTCTTGGTTTTTCGTGGTATCCTCGGAAATATTCAACAGAATTTCACGAAAATGAACCTCACTAACTTTCCATAAATCTAGCCTGAGAATCCCCGAACATTCTAAAGCATCTTCCAACGCCTTTTGACTCGTGGATTTTAATAGTCCAGCCACCGTATATTTAACCTTTTCTCTTCCTTGACGTAACCGCTCTTTGACTAAACTCTCTAGCTTATAAGCCACCCAGTTATTTATCCGATCTTCCTGAAAATTATAAACCTTCAAAATCAGAAATAACTCTTCCCACAAAAATTCATTGACCATCGAAAAAATATGTCCGTACCGTATCTCAGGATATAAAAGCCTAAACCACGGCGCAGCACTGATTTTAGACGCCACTCGACTACAAGCCTCTTGAAAATAAGAAAGTAAGTGCAACTTTGTCAAGCGATCCTCGGGATTCTCCAGAAAATCTCGACAAAATATCGAGAACCACTCCCTTTTATTTCCCTCAGAATTTTGCCTTAAAAGCTGCTGAAAATGTCGATGCGCTTCCCGATCGATCGACCAGCGCACCGACTCTCGACTATCCGTAACAATAAACGCCGAAAATTTCTCTAACAACGTTCGCGATCGCAGTTTCATGAATCCTTACCCTGGGTGAATTTGAATACAAACCCTGTGGGGAGTTCCACCTCTAGCCGAGACTGGGTTATTTATGAATAGGCTTCTCTCCATCCAATCTATTAATCTATCGGGATCGCTGTCAAAATTCTGAGAGGGTGACAAGGTAGACGGAAGCCAGACGGGACAATTGTTTGAGAGAATAGAGGAGTCCCAAAAAAGAGGGTGGCGTTTGCGGCCACCCCAACAAAAAAATGCTACCGACATTCTACCAAGATTTTCTGCGTATC